>NZ_JBFUMG010000014.1:0-28063 GCF_054049495.1 Phyllobacterium sp. P5_D12
GTTTGACGAAGGCTTGCGGTTCTGCTGCCTGCGCCGCTGGTGTTTCCGCCGCGCGTACCGGCCGTACTGAAAGGGTGGTAACGGTCACTGTGCCGGGCGGACCGCTGTTGATCGAATGGCTTGATAACGATCACGTGATTATGACTGGGCCCGCGGAATGGGAGTTTTCAGGATCTCTTGACCCTGCGACCGGAGCCTGGGACCGCGACGAAGCCAAATCCTCGCAGGGGGCGGCGTGATGGCTGTCGACGTCGTCACTTTCGGTTGCCGGCTCAATACCTACGAGTCGGAGGTGATGAAGCGCGAGGCCGATGCGGCGGGTCTCGGCGCGCTGGAGGACGGCGCGATCATCTTCAATACCTGCGCGGTGACCAGCGAAGCTGTGCGCCAGGCCCGGCAGGCCATCCGCAAGGCACGCCGGAATAATCCGCAGGCGCGCATTATCGTTACTGGCTGCGCCGCCCAAACGGGCGCGGATGAATTTGCCGCCATGGATGAAGTCGATCTCGTTCTCGGCAACGAGGAGAAGCTGAAATCCAACTCCTATCGCATGCTGCCGGATTTCGGCGTCAACCAGTTTGAGAAGGTGCGTGTCAACGACATCATGGAGGTGCGCGAGACCGCCTCGCACATGGTTGACGCCATCGAAGGACGTGCCCGTGCTTTTGTTCAGGTGCAGAATGGCTGCGATCACCGCTGCACATTTTGCATTATCCCCTACGGCCGGGGTAACTCCCGCTCGGTGCCGATGGGCGGGGTTGTCGAACAGGTCAAGCGGCTCGTCGGCAATGGCTATAACGAGGTGGTGCTGACCGGCGTCGACATGACCAGCTATGGACCGGATCTTCCGGGAAACTTGCGGCTGGGCAGGCTGGTGAAGACCGTACTCAAGGAAGTACCTGACTTGCAGCGGCTGCGCCTTTCCTCCATCGACTCGATCGAAGCCGACGAAGACCTGATGGAAGCGCTGGCAACTGAAAAACGCATGATGCCGCATCTGCATCTATCGTTGCAGTCGGGCGACRACATGATCCTGAAGCGCATGAAGCGCCGCCATCTGCGCGAAGATTCAATCGCGTTTTGCGAGAATGTCCGGAAGATCCGCCCGGATATCGTTTTTGGTGCGGATATTATCGCCGGTTTCCCGACCGAGACGGACGAGATGTTCGAAAACTCAATCCGGATCGTCGAGGAATGTGGTTTGACGCATCTGCACGTTTTTCCGTTCAGCCCGCGTGAAGGAACGCCGGCTGCGCGCATGCCGCAGGTTAACCGCCAGAGCGTCAAGGCACGCGCGGCAAGGCTGCGGGCCGCAGGCGACATGGCCTATCGCCGCCACTTGCAAAGTCTCGTTGGCACGACGCAGAAAATTCTCATCGAACGTGAAGGCCTTGGCCGGACGGAGGGTTTCACTCTCGTTGGTGTCGATGATGGAGTGCCGGGCCATATCATCGAGCGCACGATCAATGGCCACGACAGCGACAAGCTGTTGGCTAATGATAGTAGCCGGCGCGCGGCATAATCTTAATTAGCAAAGCAGTTTTCATGGCTCTGGGTTTCATCAAGAAGATATTCTCCTTCGGCAAGAAGGAGGTCGAAGAGGTTCCGGTTGAGAAGCCCTCAGGCGAGCTCGATCAGCTACCGACGGCTGAGCAGCTCTATGAGGATACAACGGCACAAGAAGCACTGAATGTGCCTGCCGAAACTATTCCTGCTGAAGCAGAACCAGTTGTTGACGAACAGACCGAAATTGAACCCTCGCCAGTCGATGAACTTATCGAGGCCACGGATGAGATTGAGTCGCCGATGGGCGAGGCGGCGATCGAGCCGGTGCCTCTCCCTGCCCCTGAGGCACCAGTCGCAGAGGTTGTAGAGGCGCCCGAATTCGTAGTTGCACCCAAGTCCTCAAAAGTAACGGTTAGCAAGACAGTCGAAGAAAAGCAGGCTGAACAACCCGCCATCGTAGAACCGGAAAGGCGTCTTTCCTGGTTCGAGCGCTTGCGCAAGGGGTTGTTCCGTTCCTCCCAGCAACTCGGCGATTCCATTGGCAGCATTTTCACCCGGCGCAAGCTCGACGAAGATACGTTGCAGGATCTGGAAGACGTGCTGATCCAGGCAGATCTCGGTATGGAGACCGCCATCCGCATCACTGGAGCCTTGAGCGCCACACGTTACGGCAAGGATATCAGTACGGAGGAAGTCCGCACCATCATGGCCGCGGAAATCGAGAAGGTGCTAGGGCCCGTGGCCAAGCCGCTAGAACTCGACCTTTCGCACAAGCCGCATGTGATCCTCGTTGTGGGGGTCAACGGCACGGGCAAGACCACGACGATCGGCAAGCTTGCCGCCAAGCTAACGGCGGGCGGCCTTAACGTCATGCTCGCTGCGGGCGATACCTTCAGAGCGGCGGCCATCGAACAGTTGCACATCTGGGGCAAACGCACCGGCGCCCCTGTCGTTTCCTCCAAGCTTGGCGCCGATGCGGCGGGGCTCGCCTTCGATGCGTGGAAACAGGCGAAGGAAGCCGGCAGCGACGTTCTGATCATCGATACAGCGGGCCGTCTGCAGAACCGGGCAGAACTGATGGACGAGCTCGCGAAGATCGTTCGTGTGCTCGGTAAGAACGATCCGGAAGCGCCGCATACGGTTTTGCAAACGCTCGATGCGACGACGGGGCAGAATGCTCTCAATCAGGTCGAGATTTTCAAGAACATCGCCGGTGTCAATGGCCTCGTGATGACCAAGCTTGACGGCACAGCACGTGGCGGCATCCTTGTCGCCATCTCTGCAAAACACAAATTGCCCGTCTATTTCATTGGCGTGGGCGAGCAGGTCGAAGACCTCGAACCTTTCGCCGCAAGCGATTTTGCCAAAGCCATCGCAGGAGTTGCATGATGGAACAGCCCATATTCGAACGCGATCCATCTGATCCGGCAGCTAGAACCGATCCGGCGCGCAAGGAGATCAATCCGCTGCTCAAGCTGGTTCTGGAACTCGGCCCGCTGATGGTGTTCTTTTTCGCCAACGCGCGCGGCGAATGGTTGATCGAACGCTTTCCCGCCCTTTCAAATATTGGCGAGCCGATTTTCATCGCCACGGCCCTGTTCATGGGGGCAACGGCGATTGCACTTGCGGCTTCCTGGGTTCTGGTGCGCAGCCTGCCGATCATGCCGCTGATTTCCGGCATCGTTGTGCTGATCTTCGGAGCGCTGACGCTATGGCTCCACAATGAGACGTTCATCAAGATGAAGCCGACCATCGTCAATGCATTGTTTGGGGTCATCCTGCTCGGCGGACTCTATTTCGGCAAATCCCTGCTCGGCTATGTTTTTGACAGTGCCTTCAAGCTGAATGCCGAGGGCTGGCGAAAGCTGACCATGCGCTGGGGGATATTCTTCATTTTCCTCGCGGTACTGAATGAAGTTGTGTGGCGCAGCTTCTCGACCGATTTCTGGGTGGCGTTCAAGGTTTGGGGCACTATGCCGATCACGCTGCTCTTCACCTTTGCGCAGATGCCGCTCGTGATGAAATATTCTATCGAGCCTGCAGCCGAGAAAGCGTCGAGCAAAGACCAGTAAGACCGCCACAATCCGGCTGAAAAGGGTCATAATTTCCGCCTGATCACGACGAAATCCCGCCGTGATCCACGCTCACGAATTACGTTACCGGCAACGAATTCTCAGAAAGTGTGACCAATGAAGACGGCTCTCATCGTAATGACCCTGATGGGTTGCGACTGCGATGCGAAAATCTGCGAATATATAAAAACAGCAGATGCCGGCTGGACCAGTATCGAACGATGCAGAGCGGACCAGGAGAACCAGATTCGTCAGAACACGAAGGTCGACTATCCGTTGATCACCGCGACATGTACCGTGAAATCTGCTCCTGAATCAGTGGTCGCCGGCAGGTCTTTTACGGTTCCTGAACCCGCTGCGGACCGGCCAATAGAAACGCTTGCACTTGGCACGCCTATCGCTGCGCCGGTCACGGTCGCAACGAAAACGAAATTCGGCTATCGAATGATCACCGTTCCGCTTACCCACGCCTATGACAGCACGGCGACGGCCGCAACAAGAGCCGCGGGCTGGGTACGGCGCTATGCCATGCTGGAAAACTGAAAGCCCTAATTCGCCTTTAGCGCTGCCTCGATGGCAGGCATAAGGTCATCGCGGATCGAGTCTTCCGTCAAAGGTCCGACATGTTTGTAGGCGACGATGCCATCCTTGCCGACAAGGAAGGTTTCCGGCACGCCATAAACGCCCCACTCGATTGYGGCTCGGCCGTTCATGTCAGCTCCAATGGCGGCGTAGGGATTGCCCAGTTCGTCGAGGAAGCCGAGGACGTTCTCGTTTTTATCCTTGTAGTTCAACCCGGTGAGCCGAAACCGCTTGTCTTCACCCAATTGCATGAGCAGCGGGTGTTCGACACGGCAGGGCACACACCAGGACCCAAAAACATTGACGAGCGTGACCTGTCCCTTGAAGGCTGCCGGATCGAGCCCAGGAACCGGCTGGCCATCCTTTTGCAGGCCACTCACGGCAGGCAGCGATACATTGGGAGCGGGTTTGCCAATCAGCGCAGACGGAATGACCGATTCATCGCGGCCCGACGCAAGCTGGAATGCGAAAACAGCGGCTAGGGCGGCAAACAGGATAAGCGGCAGGAAGACAAAGAACAGGCTGCGCTTTCGTGGAGCCTTTTCGACTTGCTCCCGCCCTGTCACGATGCGTTATCCATCTTCGTCTCGGACCTGCGACGCACCCCGCGCGATTCCAGCTCCTGCAGCGCCTGACACTGGCTGCGTTGATCGATGAAGATCCACCCGATCAAGGCAGCAAGGACAATGATGGCCGCGCCATAGGAGGCAAGCACGAAACCGGTATGGCTCATCATGACACTGTTCCCCGATCTGCGCTGCGGGCAGCAACGCGGCGCATCGCCGTGACGCGGCGACGCCAGATTTCGTTGCGCATGGCCATCAGGTGCAACGTAAAAAATAGAAGGGTGAAACCGATTGCCATAACCAGCAGCGGCTTAAGATAAGACGGGTCGAGGGTTGAGCCTCCCATACGCAGCACGGACGCGGGCTGATGCAGCGTGTTCCACCAGTCGACCGAAAACTTGATGATCGGAATATTGATGAAGCCGACAAGGGTGAGGATAGCCGTGGCCTTTGCCGATTTTGCCGGATCATCCATGGCGCGGGTGAGCGCGATGATCCCGAGATACATCAGAAACAGGACAAAAACGGAGGTGAGCCGCGCATCCCAGACCCACCACGTGCCCCACATCGGCTTACCCCAAAGTGAGCCGGTAATCAGCGCCAAAGCAGTGAAGACCGCCCCAATCGGCGCAGCAGCCTTGGCGGAAACATCGGCCAGCGGGTGGCGCCATACGAGTGTTCCGAGCGCCGCGACGCTCATGATCGTGTAACACATCATCGAAAGCCAGKCGAAAGGCACGTGGATGAACATGATCTTGACCGTCGAGCCCTGCTGGTAATCGTCGGGCGCGTTCATCGACATCCAGAAGCCTATGGCTAGCACCAGCACCGTAAGTCCGCCGAGCCATGGCAAAGTGGCACCTGCCAGGCTCAAAAACCGTGTAGGGTTGGCCAGGTCGATCCATCGTCTGGTCTTGGATACTGCGTCACTCATCACATACTCTTAGCTTTCTGATGCCCGTTTCGCAATTCATCACGCCGTCAATCGGCGGAAGACTTCAACGCCGCTGCGGCGGCTATTGGTCCCAGCACTGCAAAAAACAGCGTAATCGCAGCAAGAATAAGGAAAGGTGCCAGAAACGGTGCCGGATCTTCAACTGCGCCATAGGACGCAGACGCGCCGAAAATCAGGACCGGTATCGTCAGTGGCAGGATGATCACAGAAACCAAAAGACCGCCGCGCGGCAACGAAACCCCCACCGCAGCGCCAACAGCACCAATCAGCGTGATCGCCGGCGTGCCAACCAGAAGGGTCAAGGCGGTCGCACCAATGGCCGCAGGTTCCATGTTCATGAAAAGCCCAAGCAGGGGTGAGGCGATGACCAGGGGCAAGACGCTGACTGTCCAATGCGCCAGACATTTGACGAGGATCGTAAGTGCAAGCATGTGCCGGTCCGACGCCATGATCAAGAGATCGAGCGAGCCATCATCCCGATCCGCCTGAAACAGGCGGTCGAGGCCGAGCAAGGTCGCAAGCAGCGCCCCGATCCACAACATGGCCGCGCCGATACGGGCAAGCAGCTTCAGATCAGGGCCAACGCCAAAGGGAACGACCGCAATCACCGCCAGAAAGAACAGGATGCCAACCAATGCGCCGCCGCCAGCGCGCAAGCCCAATCGAACCTCGCGAAGGAACAATGCGCGCATTACGCGGCGGCTCCCAAGGCCAATTCCTTCGATCCATCAAGTCCAAGCGGCAAATGGGTCGCTGCAACTATAATTCCACCGCTTGTCAGGTGTCCGCGCATAAGTCCGGTGAACTGCGTCTCAGAGGCTTTGTCCAACCCGGCGGTTGGCTCATCCAGAAGCCACACCGGCCGGTCGCTGACAAGAAGCCGGGCGATACTGACACGGCGTTTTTGTCCGGTCGAAAGATAGCCAAAAGGCAGGTGACCAATTTCACCAAGACTGACGTATTCGAGCGCTTCGGCAATCGAATACTGACCGCGCCCGTTGAACGATTGCCAGAAATGCAGGTTTTCATCGACGCTGAGAACCGGCTTCATGGCATTGAGGTGGCCAAGATAATGAGCCGCCGCGGCGAGCCCCTCAAACGCGGCCGGCGTACCCTCGAGCCGAAGCATTCCTTCCGCCTGGACAAGCAGACCTGCGATAATTCGAAGCAGGGTCGATTTACCTGAACCGTTGGGCCCGGTGACCATAAGCGCTTCACCGGAGGAAACAGCAAAGTGAAGACCGGAAAACAACAGTTCTCCTCCCCGTTCACCACCCAAATTCTCGGCGATTAACCGCATGACCGATCCGCTTGTTGGTACTCGTGAAACGCCACGTGATTATTTCGACGCAGCACACAATTTAGACTAATTCCGGTCTGGCACAGATCAGCGAAAAACTCTATATAGCTGACAACCATGCCAGCGGTCGGCATGGAAACCATTTTGGCCGATCTCGATACGGGTTCTGTTTTGAATCTGTTGCGGGACGGACAGCGGAAATGACTGCACCCGCACCTTAGCGCGTCCTTGAAACGCGGCAAAGGCGTTCGTCCCGGGTTTAGGCCTCAGCATAAGGACGAACGCAACAATGTCTCAGATTGACAGCTTCAAATGCCGTAGGACCCTCACCGTGGGGGACAAGGAATACGTCTATTATAGTTTGACCGAAGCCGAAAAGAACGGCCTGGAAGGCATCTCCCAGCTTCCATTCTCGATGAAAGTTCTTCTCGAAAATCTGCTTCGTTTTGAAGACAACCGCTCGGTCTTCAAGAAAGACATCGAGGCCGTCGCGGCATGGCTCGTCGACCGCGGCAGTGCCGGTGCGGAAATCGCTTATCGGCCAGCCCGCGTCCTGATGCAGGACTTCACCGGGGTTCCGGCAGTCGTAGATCTTGCAGCGATGCGCGACGCCATGGTCAATCTCGGTGGCGATCCGGAAAAGATCAATCCGCTTGTTCCGGTTGATCTTGTCATCGATCACTCTGTTATCGTCGACGAGTTCGGCAATCCCCAGGCCTTCAAGCGCAATGTCGATCTTGAATATGAACGCAACGGGGAGCGCTACCGCTTCCTGAAGTGGGGTCAGCAGGCATTCAAGAACTTCCGCGTCGTTCCGCCCGGTACCGGCATCTGCCATCAGGTCAATCTTGAATATCTCGCGCAAGGCGTCTGGACCAAGGACGAGGATGGCGTGACCGTCGCATATCCCGATACTTGCGTCGGCACCGACTCGCACACGACCATGGTCAATGGCCTCGGCGTGCTTGGCTGGGGCGTTGGCGGTATCGAGGCTGAGGCATCCATGCTTGGCCAGCCCGTTTCAATGCTTCTGCCGGAAGTCATCGGCTTCCGCCTGACCGGCAAGGTCAAGGAAGGCGTGACAGCGACCGATCTCGTTCTTACTGTTGTGCAGATGCTGCGCAAGAAGGGTGTCGTCGGCAAGTTCGTCGAATTCTTCGGACCTGGCCTGGAAAGCATGACGCTTGCGGACCGTGCAACCATTGGCAATATGGGCCCCGAATACGGCGCGACCTGCGGCTTTTTCCCGATCGACCGCGAAACCATCAATTACATGCACATGTCCGGACGCGACGAAGACCGCCTCGCGCTTGTCGAGGCCTATTCGAAAGCGCAAGGAATGTGGCGCGAGCCAAACTCTGCTGATCCGGTGTTCACCGACACGCTGGAACTCGATCTTGGAACCGTTGTGCCGTCCATGGCTGGGCCGAAGCGCCCCGAGGGCCGTATCGCGCTTGAAGGCATTGCGTCCGGCTTCCATGAATCGCTGCAGAAGGAGTACAAGAAGACCACGCAGCTCGACGCCCGCTATCCTGTCGAAGGCGAGGACTACGATCTGGGTCACGGCGATGTCGCCATCGCCGCTATCACCTCCTGCACGAACACCTCGAATCCGAGCGTATTGATTGCGGCCGGTCTTCTTGCCCGCAATGCCGTGGCCAAGGGCCTGAAGTCGAAGCCCTGGGTCAAGACATCGCTTGCTCCAGGCTCGCAGGTCGTTGCCGCTTATCTCGAAAGCGCCGGTTTGCAGACGTCGCTCGACGCGCTCGGCTTCAACCTCGTCGGCTTCGGCTGCACAACGTGCATCGGCAATTCCGGCCCGCTGCTGACGCCGATTTCCAAGACCATCAACGATAAGGGTCTGATCGCGGCGTCGGTACTTTCCGGCAATCGTAACTTCGAAGGCCGTGTATCGCCCGACGTTCAGGCAAACTATCTGGCTTCACCGCCTCTCGTCGTTGCCTATGCTATCGCCGGTACAGTTAAACTCGACCTTACCACCGAGCCGCTTGGCGAAGATCAGAACGGTAATCCGGTTTTCCTCAAGGATATCTGGCCGTCTTCACACGAGATTCAGGAGTTCATCACCAAGAACGTTACCCGCAAACTGTTTTCGGCCAAATATGCAGACGTGTTCAAGGGCGACGAAAACTGGCAGGCGGTGAAGGTTCCGGCAGGTCAGACCTATGCATGGGACGACCAGTCGACTTACGTGCAGAACCCGCCTTACTTTGTCGGCATGGGCAAGACACCGGGCAAGGTCAACGACATCAAGGGTGCGCRCATTCTTGGTCTGTTTGGTGACAAGATCACTACCGACCATATTTCTCCGGCCGGTTCGATCAAAGCGGCCTCTCCTGCCGGACAGTATCTGACCGAGCATGGCGTCGCTCCGCTGGACTTCAACCAGTACGGCACGCGCCGCGGCAACCATGAAGTGATGATGCGCGGCACCTTCGCCAATATCCGCATCCGCAATCATATGCTCGGCGAAAACGGCCGTGAAGGTGGCTATACGATCCACTATCCTACCAAGGAGGAGATGCCGATCTACGACGCTGCCATGCAATATCGTAGCGAGAATGTTCCTCTGGTGGTCTTTGCCGGTGTCGAATATGGCAATGGCTCATCGCGCGACTGGGCGGCAAAGGGAACCAGCCTGCTTGGTGTACGCGCGGTGATTGCCCAGTCCTTCGAGCGTATCCACCGCTCGAACCTCGTCGGCATGGGCATAGTGCCATTCGTTCTCGAAGACGGCACGAGCTGGCAATCGCTGGAGCTCAAGGGTGACGAGATCGTCTCGATTGAAGGTCTGGCGACAATCCAGCCACGCCAGAAGACATTTGCCACTGTGACTTACGCCGATGGCAGCGTCAAACAGGTGCCGTTGATCTGCCGTATCGATACGATCGACGAACTGGAATATTTGAAGAACGGCGGTATCTTGCAATACGTTCTGCGTGATCTTGCTGCCTGATTGGTCAAAAGAATGTAAAACGGATGGTCGCCGGGAAACCGGCGGCCTTCGATTTAAGGGCAAGACGAAACGTGATCGAATTCACCTCAAAGTGACTTCCTGTTGAAACGATCGGCTCCTATCAATCGTCTGACAATTGAACTGAGAAATAAGAACTAAGAAAACTCGGGAAGAAAATAACCACCTTGTCCCTGCGCACCTTATCCAGACGCATTATAATCAGCGCACCGTTCGTAGCGGCAGTGGCTTATGTGCTGCCTGTCTGTGCGGAGGAGTCTGGTGGGAAACCAGAGGGTGTCGTCGAGCTTTATACCTCTCAAGGCTGCGGGTCATGCCCCCCTGCGGATGCGGTGCTGAAGTCGCTTGCGACGGAAGGAAAGGTTGTCGCGCTCGCCTTCCACGTGGATTATTGGGACTACCGCGGCTGGACGGATAGCCTTGCTGTACCCGAAAACACCGACCGTCAGAATGCCTATCGTACCGCTCTGGGATTGAACGGTATTTATACGCCGCAGGTGATCCTCAATGGCCGTGAGCATATGAACGGTCAGGACGGCCAGAAAATTCGCCGGCGGATTGCAGAAACACGCAACACGCCGACTGGGCTCACCATCCCCGTATCCATCGAAAAGACCGCACGGGACCGGCTGTTGATCGACATAGGTTCAGGTCCGTCCGCGACCAACCCGGTTCGGGTTCTGCTGGCCTATTTCAATCGGGAGAGTATCATCGCCATACCCGATGGCGAGAATGTCGGACGCAAGGTAAGTTACGCCAATAGTGTGCGCGCGATGGAGACGGTCGGCATGTGGGATGGAGCGGCGCAGAAGATTGAAATCCCGCTAAGCGAGATCGCCAGCAAGAAGGCGTCCGGCTGCGCGGTGCTGCTGCAAGAGATGCTGGGTGAGGGCAAGCCAGGCCCCATTATCGGCGCCTCGATTATGGCCGCGAAACCCTAGAGCGTCAGCCGATAGATAAGACACGTTCTAACCACATAGAAAAACAGGCCGGATAAATCCGGCCTGAGTATTGGGGCATGTTGCTTAGGGAGACTTATCGGCTCAATCCAGGCAACCCGTTGGGCGGGGGGCTTGGGGTATCGAGTTGCTTCAGAACGAACCGGTCTCGGACAACATGCCATTGATGTTGGGTGTCGAATCCGGCGGCAATGCGAACAGATAATGGCGAGAATGTGTCAGCCCATCACCATTCGATTCACAGCGTATTGCTTTGTGAGAAAGCCAACAGAACAGTTCGTAAGCCAACGATATTGAATGCTCTCATCACTCCGGACTTGTAAATTGATGCGGATCAGGCCACCTTTATGTCATCCACGTGACACAACAGTTTTCAAAGGCGGTTGATTGATGGACAGCAATGCAGGTGGCGACGAATCGCAACAGCAGGCTAAACTTATCTCCCTTACCCGTAACAACGATTTGCCCGTAACCTTCAACCGGCGCGAACTCGATCAGATCCTACGAATATATGGTTTCATGGTATCTGCCGGCGAGTGGCGGGACTATGCCATCGATCATTTGATGGACAGGGCAGTCTTCTCGATCTTCCGGAGAACCAGTGAAGTACCGATGTTCCGGATAGAGAAAAACCCCAGGTTCGCGCGCAAGCAAGGCGCCTACAGCGTCATTGCCGCCAGTGGTCTCATTCTCAAGCGCGGCCAGGAACTCGATCGGGTACTCAGGATCTTTGACAAGAGCCTGAGTGTCGTACGGAGTTAGCGCTTAAGCTTTCAACGGGGGCTTGCCGGGCAAGGTTTCCGAGCCGCCGTTCATGTCCAGCTGCATGAGTACAGTGTCGAGCCAAYGGCCATGCTTGAAGCCCGATGCCCTGATCGTTCCCGAATGTTTGAAGCCAGAGCTCAAATGCAAACGTACTGATGCTGATGCATCATCGCCATCGCCGATGACTGCGATGAACTGGCGAAAGCCGAGATTGGTGCAATCCTTGATCAGCTGTTGTAACAGGACCTTGCCAAGCCCCTTCCCCTTTGCCTCCGGTGCAATGTAAATCGAATCCTCGACTGACCACCAATAAGCCGGACGCGTCCGGAAGTAACTGGCGTAGGCATAGCCGATCACTGCCTCATCGAGTTCCGCTACAACGTAAGGAAACCCATCCGCGGTGATTGCGTGGAACCGGCGTGTCATCTCTTCCATATCAGGTGGATCGATTTCGTAAGTCGCCGTTCCGTGCRAGACAGCGTCGCGATAGATTTCGGTTATGGCCGGAAGGTCGGCGGGACGAGCTGAACGGATATGAATCTGGGACATGGCGTTTCGCAATGAATGATGATCTTGCACGCTTCATGCACTTCTTTGCTTGGAATTTGAAGGGGAGCGTTGCGAAAATTGTCGCCGCATTTCCGGCGGCAGGAAAACGATAAGGGCAGCGTTTCCGCTGCCCTTATCTTCAATTCAGGTTCGCAAGAGTTAGTTGCGGTTACCGAGGAACTGCAGAAGGAACATGAACATGTTGATGAAGTCGAGATAAAGTCGGAGTGCACCCATGATTGCCTTGCGGCCATAAGTGTCCGAGCTGTCGCCTTCGTAGTACATTTCCTTGATATTCTGCGTGTCATAKGCGGTCAGGCCGGCGAAGACCAGAACACCGATAGCGGAGATTGCGAACTGCAAGGCGCTCGACTGCAGGAAGATATTGATCAGCGAGGCAAGAATGATGCCGATCAGACCCATGAACAGGAATGAGCCCATCGCAGTGAGGTCACGCTTCGTCGTGTATCCATAGAGCGACAGGGCGCTGAAGGATGCCGCCGTGATGAAGAACGTCTGAACGATGCTTCCGGACGTAAACACCAGGAAGATCGAGGACAGCGAGATACCAACCAGCGCGGCATAGACCCAGAACGTCGTCTGGGCAGCGGCAACGCTCATCTTCTCGATGCGGAAACTCAAAAAGAACACTGCGGCAAGCGGTGCGAGCATCACAACCCAGCGCAGGGGTGAGCCATAGATTGCAACGCCAAGATTTGTCAGCATCTTGCCGTTGGGCAACTGCGCTGCGGCAAGAGACGCATCATTGGTGGTTGCGAGATAAACAACTGCAAGGGCGGCAAAACCGGTCACTGCAAGACCGATACCCATAAGGTTATACACCTTCAGCATGTAGCTGCGTAGACCTTGATCGATCCCCGCGTCCACACGCACTCCGGCCGATGTACGGGCCTGGATGTTGCGATAGTCAGCCATGGTTTTCCTCATTTGCTTCGTCCCGTCGGGTGTCGGGGGGAATCCCGGGCGCCGCTGGCGGGACCCCAGCATGCCTTGGTAAGAATTATGGTGATTTAAACGCGTTATAACAAGACCTGATTTGCTCAAGATCGTGTGTTGCAGTCCCAAATTGCCCTGAATCAGAGCAATATTACATCGTTTTAATGATTTCAAAGGTTTCGCAAGATCGGCGCCGCCTTCTGGCCAAGTATTCGCCATGTGCCAGCGAGTCCGAAACCGATAGTCAGGACCAGAGCGATAATTACGGTCATCATGGCCACTTCCGGCTGGAAGGAGGCTGGCAAGGTCATGACCCGCACAATCACATACCAGGCAGCCACACCACCGGCGAGCAACGCAAAAATAGCGGTCGAGAGGCCGAGCAGCATATATTCAAGCGTAAAGGCCTTTATCAGCGTGCGTCTGGTCGCTCCAAGCGTTTTCAACACGACTGCATCATGAACCCGCGCGCGATTTCCTGCCGCCAAAGCACCGCCAAGCACCAGAATAGATGCGATAAGTGCCACTGACGCTGCCGCGCGAATAGCAACGGCCAATTGTCCGACCAGCTCATTTGCGATGGTGATCGCATCCTTGACCCGAACGGTCGTCACCGCTGGAAAGGCGCGGGTCACATCGCGCATAACGGTGGCTTCTTGCTGGGAGGTGGCTGCAGGGTCGGTCAGGGTCGCCAGCCATGCATGCGGCGCGCCGGTGAAGGTGTTCGGCGAAAACACCATCACGAAGTTGATGGCAAGGGATTCCCACTGGAGTTGGCGAAAATTGGCGATCCGCGCGGTGATGTTGCGACCAAGCACATTGACCGTCACGGTGTCACCAATCTTCAAGCCAAGATTGCCGGCCTCTTCGGCAGAGAAGGAGACGAGCGGTTCGCCGGAGTAATCAGCTGGCCACCACGAACCTTGTGTCAGCGTCGAGTTTTCCGGAACTGTTGTGGCATAGGTGATACCGCGGTCGCCGCGCAAAACCCATGCGCCCTCGGGTGGAATGGTCAATTTGGTGATATCGGTCCCGTTGAACGCTACGATACGCCCGCGCAGCATCGGCGCGCTGACGATCTTGCCATTCGGCGCTGCATTTTGCAGGAGAGTCGTGAACTGATCGACCTGTTTGCTCTGAATATCGACGAAGAAAAAATTCGGCGCCCGCTCGGGCAGGTTACCCGCGAGTTGCTGGCGCAGACTGCCGTCGATAAGTGCAAGCGTAACGAGAAGCGTCAGTCCCAGGCCAAGAGACAGGACTACAGAGGGAGTAAGGGCACCGGGCCGGTGAATATTACCAAAAGCAAGTCGCAGCGCGGTCGATCGCACGCGCGGCGCACGCCGCGCAAGCCATTGAACCAGAGCCGAAACAGCGCGCAAGACCACGAATGAGAATGCAACCGCGCCAACAAAAACCATGGCGATTCGCCGGTCATAGGCAAAAATCACGGCCAGCAAGCAAAGGATAGCGATCAGGACAACCGCGGCCACCACATAGATTGGCTTAGGCCAGCCCCGCTGTTCAAACCCCTGTTCGCGGAAAAGCGCCGTCGCTGGAACGTCTCTAGCGCGCCCCAAGGGCAATATGGCGAACGCGAGCGTTGTCAAAAGACCAAACAGCGCCGCCCAGAGCAATGCGCCGGGATAGAAGTCACCCTTCGAGGCAATGGGCAGAACGCTTTGCAACGCGTAGCCAGCAGCATAAGGAATAAGAGCCGCAACGACCAGGCCGATGAGAATACCGGCCAGCGCGATGATAACGATCTGTATGAGATAGACTGCGATCACAAACCAGCCTGGGGCTCCAAGAGACTTGAATGTGGCGATGACACCGCGCTTTGCGTCGAGATACGATCTCACTGCATTGGCTACGCCGACCCCGCCAACAATCAGGGAGGTCAGACCGACCAAGGTCAGGAATTGCGAGAACCGTTCGATATTGGCGCTGAGCGAAGGCGCTGCATTGTTGCGGCCACGTATTGTCCAACCAGCTTGCGGAAATTGTTTCTGCGCTTCCTCGCGTATGGCCGTGATTGCAGCGTCTGTCGCCCCGTCTGGTAGAGCGATCTTATAGCTATGATCGACAAGGCTTCCCGGCTGGATAAGCCCGGCGGCACCGAGCCCTTCAAGTGACACCATGAAGCGAGGTGCGAAGCCAAAGCCGTCGGAAAGCAGATCCGGTTCATTGGTGATGACAGAGCGCAACTCGAACGTTGCAGTTCCAAGGAGAACCCGGTCACCGAGCTTCAGATTGAGCCGGTCGAGAAATATCTGGGCAACAGCGGCTCCAAAGGCACCATCCTTTTCTGCAAACAGTGCCTGATGGTCAAGYGCAGGCGTMGTCTGCAGCGCTCCATAGAGCGGATAGGCATTGTCCACTGCCTTCACTTCCACCAGCGATTGATCAGACCCATCGGCAAGCCTTGCCATTGACCGCATGTTGGCGCTGACAGCAACGCGGCCCTTGCTGTCGAGAAAGGCCCGCTCGTCAGGGTTGACTTCACGCTGGTTGAGCTGAAAACGGATATCTCCGCCGAGGATGCTCTGGCCTTGCGTGGAGATACCCGCCGTAACGGAGTTTGCGACCGAGTTGACACCGCCAATGGCCGCCACACCAAGCGCAATACAGGCGAGAAAGATATAGAACCCTGACAGACCACCGCGCATTTCGCGCAGGGCGAAACGCAACGCCAGTTTCAGGGATGGTGTAGCGCGGGCCGGAGATATTTCACTCATGCGCTTTTCGCCAGTTCCGGGGCATGCTCATCCGCTTCGATCCGGCCTGAGCGGACACGGATTTCCCTGTCGCAACGCGCGGCGAGTGTCGCGTCATGGGTGACAAGGACCAGTGTGACGCCGAGTTCCTTCTGCTTCTCAAACAGAAGATCGGCTATCTGCCGGCCTGTCGCCGTGTCGAGATTACCTGTTGGTTCGTCGGCAATAAGGATCTTCGGCGACGGCGCAAGCGCGCGTGCAATCGCGACACGCTGCTGCTCGCCGCCTGAGAGCTCACCTGGGTAATGCGTAATGCGATCGGCGAGCCCGACTGCGGCAAGCACATTTTCTGCAATGCCGAAGGCTTCCGGATTTCCCGCGAGCTCGAGCGGCACAGCGACATTTTCCAGCGCCGTCATGTTCGGAATGAGGTGAAATGATTGGAACACGATGCCGATATTGCGGCCGCGAAACGCCGCGATTTCATCCTCACTCATGTTTTCGAGCTTCTCGCCGGCAATCTGAACTGAACCGGAATCCACATGCTCCAGCCCGGCGAGAACCATCAAAAGGGTTGATTTGCCCGAGCCGGACGGCCCGACAATGCCAACTGACTGCCCGTAATTGATACTTAGGGAAATGCCTTTCAGTACATGCACCGAGGAAGCACCACTGCCAAGTGTCAACTCAATGTGATCAAGCGCGATAACGGATTTAGTCACGAAGCACTTCCTTTGCGGTATGGTCAGCACCAGATTGATTGCAGCCGGTCTGATATGGGTACCCAAGAATGAGATTCAAATCATTGTTACAGTTCTTCGTTTTATCTGGTCTAGTTGCCTTGCCGTCCTTGGCCCTGGCCAATCAAAATGCCGTGTCTGACCGCCCGCTGGCGGTCGTCGGTTTCGGCGACAGCCTGATGTCCGGCTTCCAATTGCCGATCCAGGATTCGTTCACCGCCCAGTTGGAAAAAGCGCTGAAGGACAAGGGTGTCAACGTGACGATCACCAATGCGGGCGTCGCGGGCGAAACGACCACTGACGGCGTCTCCAGGCTGGATTGGTCGGTGCCCGACGGTACCGATTTGGTGATTCTCGAGTTTGGTGCCAATGACGCGCTTCGAGGCATCGACCCGGCTATCAGCGAGAAAAACCTCTCCGATATCCTTGAGAAATTGAAGCAGCGCAACGTTCAGGTCATTCTCGCCGGCATGCTGGCACCTCCCAACATGGGCAATGATTATGCGGAGAAATTCAACGCGATCTTCCCGCGTCTGGCGGAAAAATACGATGTGCCACTTTATCCCTTCTTCCTGGATGGGGTCGCGACAGTAAAATCATTGCAACTCGCCGATGGCGAACATCCGAACACCGAGGGTGTTGCCAAGATGGTTGAAGGTTTTCTGCCACTCATGGAAAAGACCATAAGCCAGCGCACTGCATCACAATAGGTGTTCTACGCGCCGACGCCGGCGATCCGGTAACCTGTTCTGCCCCCTTTGGATGAGTCGTGTCTAATTTGTCGCGCCGGAGGATAATCTGAACTTATGTCTTGCTCGCGAGTTCATTCGATGATTCTCTAAAGTTACAACTCGATTCGGGGAGGATGCCTTATGCCGCGTCTCTTTACTGCCCTCGAAATCCCGAGGGACGCCGCTCTCTCACTGTCGCTTTTGCGCGGTGGCCTGCCAGGTGCCCGATGGATTGATGTCGAAAACTATCACATCACGTTGCGCTTTATCGGAGATGTCGAAGGCCATATCGCCGACGAGGTCGCTAATGCGCTCGACCGCATAAGGCGCCCGGAATTTACGCTGCAACTTTCTGGCGTGAACGCTTTCGGCTCAAAGAAGCCCCATAGTCTGGTCGCAGGTGTCTCTCCTTCGCCGGACATTCAAGCGCTGCACGCCGAGATCGAGCGCATCTGCCAGCGCCTTATGCTGCCGGCCGATCAACGCAAGTTTACCCCGCATGTGAYGCTGGCACGACTGCGCAATGTCCGTAATGAAGAGGTCGCGCACTATCTGTCGTCACGCGGAAACTTCTCCACAGCACCGTTCACTATCGGACGTTTCGTGCTGATGTCATCGCGCGATTCCATCGGTGGCGGACCTTACATTGTCGAGGAAGCCTGGCCACTCGAAGCCCCGCGTTCTTTCTACCCGAACCGTGCGGAGAGACCTTTGGAGGCCGCCAGGATCATTCGGTAGACGCGTTCGAAATCGACATTCGTGCCGTAATACGGATCGGGGATCTGTGCGCCATCTCCAAGTGCAAGTTCATAGAACATTCCGACTTCCGCTGTGGCAAGGCTGGGCCGACGCATCTTGATGGTCGCGACATTCTTCCGGTCCATGCCGATGATCAGGTCAAACCTGGTGAAATCGTCCGCGGTAAGCTGGCGGCACCTTTGGGCTGAAATGTCGATGCCGTGTCGACTGGCGACGGCAATGGAACGTTCGTCCGGCAATTCTCCCGTGTGATAGCCATTGGTACCGGCGGAATCAATGAGGACGCCACCGCTCTTCCCCTCTGCCGCAAGCACCGACCGGAACACGCCCTCCGCCAAGGGAGAGCGGCAAATATTGCCGAGACAAACGAACAGAACGGAATGGAATGGGTGTGATGTCATGCAAGCACTCTGGTTTGGACGGGGACGCGCTCACGAATTTCCGCAACAATTCCATTGAAACTCTTGCAGCACGTTGCCGTTCTTCCCATGTTGTCACGGAATAGTTTTGAAGGAAAAGGGATGAACGACGCAAAGATTGGCGAAATTCTGGAACCGGGAAGCGAGGATCAGCAGCGCTCCCGCGAGGAACGCGTTCGTGCGCGCTTCTGGAAAACGGCACGCAAGGCTGCAAAATCCATACCATTTCTCGATGAAGTGGTTGCCGGTTATTTTTGTGCGCTCGATCCTGCGACACCGACAAAGGTGCGCGGCATTCTTCTCGGTTCGCTTGCCTATTTCGTGTTGCCTCTCGACTTCATTCCCGACTTCCTCTTTGGTCTCGGTTTCACCGACGATGTCGCCGTCCTGATGGCAGCATTGACCGCCATTCGCAGCCATATCACACCGGCGCATCGGGCTGCTGCACAAACGGCGATCGCAAACCTCGACCGCGACTCTTCGCCGGCCAATTGATTTCGATTCATCACAAGGATGTGAAACGGCGAAACGTCAAAGTCTCGCCGCTTTTGTTTGGCTGGAGTTCACTGGTGGGACGTTAACGAGGATGCGATATTAGTAGCTCTGAAAATTTGCTCTATCTTCACCGTTTGGTAACCCAGATTAAGTCAAATTAAGGGAAGCGAACTGGACAATGCGGCATCCGGAAATCTTCCGGGCCATTGCCGGTTTGCTAGTTATGAAATACGCGAGAAAAACTGGTAGGTAAAATGTTTGGAAAATCAATCGTAGCGATCTCTGTGCTCATGTTTGGGCTGACGGGAACAGCTCTTGCCCAGACCCCAAGTCAGATCAGCCAGTACAACGCGTGGGGCGCTTACAGCTATCAGCAAGGCAATGGTAAAGTCTGCTACGTCCTTTCTGTCCCGATCGACAAGCAGCCTGCCAAGATCGATCATGGCGATAACTTCTTCATGGTCAGCCAGAAGCCGGGTCAGAACGTCAGTTATGAGCCGCAGTTCAAGGCCGGTTACGATCTGCAGGCAAATTCGAAGGTGGTTGTGAAGATCGACGAGCGCTCTTTCTCCATGTTTACCAGTGGCAGCCATGGCTGGATGGAAAATGCTGCCGAAGAACCGCAACTCGTCGCCGCATTGCGTGCCGGACATCAGATGTCAATCAACGCTGTCTCGAAGCGCGGTACGAAGACGAGTTATGCGTATTCGCTGAAGGGTGTTTCGGCTGCTCTGAAGGCCATCGCGACCTGCAAGTAACAATTCGAAGAGATGTCGTCATARAGGGGCCGAACACTGTTTTGGCCCTTTTGCATGTGGAGGTGACGCGCGGGCTGGAACGTGGTATGAGCCCCGCTTCCGATTAGAACGTTAGAAAACTCCATGTCCGTATCACTAGACCTGACACATCCTGTTGCCCGGGACAAATCCCGTAATGCCGTACGAACCGCGATGGTTGAAAAGCCGTCGTTGATTGGCTTGTCGCGAGCAGAAATGGGCGAGGCGCTGGTTGCGATCGGCGTGCCGGAACGGCAGATAAAGATGCGCGTCGCGCAGCTTTGGCATTGGCTCTACGTGCGAGGCGTTTCCGATTTCGCCGATATGCTGAACATTTCCCGGGACATGCGTGAATTGCTGGATCAGCACTTCAATATTGCGCGTCCGGAGATCGTCGAGGAACAGATTTCCAATGACGGGACCCGTAAGTGGCTGTTCCGCTTCCCGCCACGCGGGGCCGGACGTCCCGTCGAGATCGAAACGGTTTATATTCCGGAAGAAGGCCGCGGTACCCTGTGTATTTCCAGCCAGGTCGGCTGCACCCTCACCTGCTCCTTCTGTCACACGGGCACCCAAAAACTCGTCCGCAATTTGACCGCCGAAGAGATTCTGGCTCAGTTGCTGATCGCCCGGGACCGCCTCGGGGATTTCCCTGATCGCAATACGCCGGACGGTGCCATTGTACCGGCTGAGGGCCGCAAGGTTTCCAACATCGTTATGATGGGAATGGGCGAGCCGCTTTACAATTTCGAGAACGTCAAGAAGGCTCTGCTGATCGCCTCCGATGGCGATGGCCTGTCGTTGTCCAAGCGCCGGATCACATTGTCGACTTCAGGCGTCGTGCCGGAAATTTATCGCGCAGGCGAAGAGATTGGCGTCATGCTGGCAATCTCGTTGCATGCTGTGAACGACGATCTGCGCGACATGCTCGTGCCTATCAACAAGAAATACCCGCTGAAGGAATTGCTCGATGCTTGCCGGGCTTATCCGAGCCTCTCCAATTCGAAGCGCATCACCTTTGAATATGTCATGCTCAAGGGCGTCAATGACTCGCTCGACGATGCCAAACAGCTTGTAAAACTGCTCAGGGGCATTCCGGCGAAGATCAATCTGATCCCGTTCAATCCCTGGCCTGGTGTGAACTATCAGTGTTCCGACTGGGAACAGATCGAGAAGTTCGCCGATTACGTTAACAATGCCGGCTACGCCTCGCCGATACGCACCCCGCGCGGACGTGATATTTTGGCAGCCTGCGGTCAGTTGAAATCAGAATCGGAACGCATGAAGAAGACCGACCGTCTGGCGTTCGAGGCGGCGATGATCGCGGGGCACGGCGAAGATTGAGCCGGATCCTGGCCTACTTGCTACGTTTTGCCCTGATCACGTTTGGCTTCGTCTGCGCGATTTTCGCCGCATCGCTGTTCCTTAACCTGCTGCTGCTTGGCAGTTCCGAGTTGATCGGCTCTGAGGGTCCCTTTTTATATTTGACCGTTCCGGCTTTTGCGGCAGTGATTGGCTACAGCATCTTCTTTCCGGCGGCGATTCTTATTCTTTATGCCGAGCTGACCGCTTGGCGCGATTGGCTATTCTATGCGCTCGGCGGCGCTGGCATTGCCGTCGTCATCATTGTCTGGAAATGGCGACCGCAAGCGGAAGACACAAGCACGTTCGCTGCAATCCTCGCCACCGGTGTTGTCGGTGGTTTTGTATACTGGCTGATTTCGGGACGCAGTGCAGGCGTGATCGCCAAGCTTCCGAAAGACCTATAGCTGGAGCGCTACTTCGCTTGCGCCATCAAGATCTTTGCTGCGAAAGCGGAAAAAACGCCTGCGAAAAGCCAATCAGTGATCCGGGTGACGGTCGGATTTTTCTTGAGCAGCTTGGAAAACTTGTCCGCCGCAATAATCATCGGCGCAACCACAGGCAGGGCGAGCGGTATAAACAGCACACCCAGAAAAAACAGCTTTCCGGGTGCGTGCGGATCCGAGGCCGAGACGAACTGCGGCAAGAAGGTCATAAAGAACAGGATGATTTTCGGATTGAGCAGATTGATTCCGAAGCCGGTCAGCCAGTTTTGAAACAGTGTATGGGATTGGCCAACTTGTTTTTCCGGGGAGAACGCTGAACCATGGCGGATTGCCTGATAGGCAAGCCATACCAGGTATCCCGCGCCGACAATCTTGAGCGCAAGAAACGCGCTCGGTGATGCAACAATTAACGCCGAAAGGCCGATAGCCACCATCGTCGTGTGCACCACAATGCCGCTGCTTGCACCCGCCAGACAGGCAAAACCGGCGGCCTTGCCTTCCGACAAAGCGCGGCCCACGAAAAGCGTCATGTCAGGCCCGGGGGTGATTGAAAGAACAAAGGTCGCAACAGCAAATTGCAGAATAATCGACCATTCAGGAATGAAGTTCATTTACAAGCTCCGCAACTAATTTGACGGAAGCTAACGCGACTATCGGATTTTAACCACCCGCTTTCGACGCCTGCCGCCTGTTTTATGTGATGCATTTTTCAAATGTTGTTCTCAAACAGTTGCCTTCTCCGTTCACCGAGCGACACGAGGCCTGCAGAGGCAAGCCGCATCTCTCCGAGAGCAGCCTTGCCAACACCACCGCACCTGATAAAAGACCCTGCAAGAAACAGCCGATATGCGGGAAAACAGAATGAACAAGTGGAAAGACGTCAAGAAGGTTGTGCTCGCCTATTCGGGCGGGCTCGACACATCCATTATCCTGAAGTGGCTGCAGACGGAACTCGGCGCCGAAGTCGTCACCTTCACCGCCGATCTCGGCCAGGGTGAGGAACTCGAGCCGGCTCGAAAAAAAGCCGAGATGATGGGCATCAAGGAGATCTATATCGAGGATGTCCGCGAGGAATTCGTTCGCGATTTCGTCTTTCCGATGTTCCGCGCCAATGCCGTCTATGAAGGCGTCTATCTGCTCGGCACTTCGATTGCCCGCCCGCTGATTTCAAAACATCTCGTCGAGATCGCAGCCCGCACCGGCGCCGACGCAATCGCCCACGGCGCGACAGGCAAGGGCAACGATCAGGTCCGTTTCGAGCTTTCTGCTTATGCACTTAATCCAGATATCAAGGTGATCGCCCCCTGGCGCGACTGGACCTTCAAATCGCGCACGGATCTTCTGGAATTTGCGCGCGAACATCAGATTCCGATCGCCAAGGACAAGCTTGGCGAGGCCCCGTTCTCCGTGGATGCAAACCTTTTGCACTCTTCGTCGGAAGGCAAAGTGCTCGAGGATCCGTGGGTGGAGGCTCCGGAATATGTGCACCAGCGCACAATCTCGCCGATGGAAGCGCCAGATAAAGTAACGGAAATCGAAATCACTTTCGAAAAGGGCGATCCGATTGCTATCGACGGCAAGCCGCTCTCCCCTGCAACACTGTTGAAAGCGCTCAACGACCTTGGCCGCGACAATGGTATCGGCCGTCTCGATCTGGTCGAAAACCGTTTCGTTGGCATGAAATCGCGCGGTGTCTATGAGACACCCGGCGGTACAATACTTCTCGCCGCACATCGTGCAATGGAGTCGATTACGCTCGATCGCGGCGCGGCCCATCTCAAAGATGAATTCATGCCACGCTATGCCGAGCTTATCTACAACGGCTTCTGGTTCTCGCCGGAGCGCGAAATGCTGCAGGCCATGATCGACAAAAGCCAGGACGATGTAGAAGGCACCGTTCGTTTGAAGCTATACAAGGGCAATGTCATGGTTTCCGGCCGGAAGTCGAAAAAGTCGCTCTATTCGGACGCTCTCGTGACTTTCGAGGACGACCGCGGCGCTTATGACCAGAAGGACGCCGCTGGATTTATCCGCCTCAACGCGTTGCGGCTGCGCACGCTTGCCGCCCGCAAGCGCAACAGCTGATATTTCCGAACGCGAAACGAAGCGGGGCCCTGCCCCGCTTTTTTGTTTGGCACACTTGCGTAGACTTTATCGCACAACCGGCTTGTGGCACTCGCTTCTCCGTCTTAGATGTTAGAGCCATAGAGTTCCTTCCACGACGGAGTGCCCCATGTCCTCAACAAAACCGTCCATCAACACAGCATTGACAGAATGGGCGGGGCCTCTTGGGTTGCCCGACTTTTCCGCTTTCAAGGATGATGACTTCGCCGCTGCCTTTGACGCCGCCCTTACGGCCGACCTCGCCGATATCGAGGCCGTGGTTAATCAGCATGACGTCCCGACGATTGAGAACACGCTGAAGGCCTTGCAACTTTCCGGCAAGGACCTGGATCGTGTCTCCGCAATCTTCTGGCTGCGGGCCGGTGCCCACACCAATGAAACGATCCAGGCGCTCGAACGGGTCATTGCGCCGAAAATGTCACGCCATTCTTCCTCGATCATGATGAACCCGCTGCTCTTCGCGCGTATCGATTCGCTTTACGAACAGCGCGACCTGCTCGGTCTCGATCCCGAAACAGATCGTGTGCTGGAGAAAACCTGGAAAGGTTTTGTGCGCAGCGGCGCGCGGCTCGATGAACAGGGCAAGGCACGGCTTGCCGACATCAATGAAAGGCTCGCAAGCCTTGGTGCACAATTTGGGCAGAACGTGCAAAAAGACGAAGCGGACTGGGCACTTTTCATCACTGACGAGGCGGAACTGGCCGGTTTGCCGGATTTTGTGCGTGATGCGATGCGCGGTGCCGCCGAAGAACGTGACCGACCCGATGCCTGGGCAGTCACATTATCCCGCTCCATTATCGAACCGTTCCTGTCCTTTTCCGAAAACCGCTCCCTGCGCGAAAAGTCGTTCCGTGCCTGGGCAGCCCGCGGCGAAAATGGCGGGGAGACCGACAATACAGACATCGTTGCCGAAATGGTGAAGCTGCGTGCTGAAAAAGCCAATCTGCTCGGTTATAAAAGCTTCGCAGCTTACAAGCTCGATGACACGATGGCCAAGACGCCCAAAGCGGTTATGGACTTGCTGGAACCGGTCTGGGACAAAGCCAAGGCACGCGCCGCCGAAGAAGAAACCGATCTGCAGCGGCTTATCACAGGCGGAGGCCGCAATCACAAAGTCGAACCCTGGGACTGGCGCTACTATGCCGAGAAACTGCGCAACGAACGTTTCGCTTTCGACGAGGCCGAACTGAAACCCTACCTGCAACTGGAGAAGGTCATCGAGGCCTGCTTCGACGTCGCGACACGTCTGTTCGGAATTACGTTCGAGGAGAAACAGGGCATTCCGACCTGGCATCCTGATGTCCGCGTCTGGGAAGTTTTCAATGCCGATGGCAGCGAACGAGGCCTTTTCCTCGGCGACTACTTCAATCGCCAATCGAAGCGCTCTGGCGCATGGATGAGTGCCCTGCAATCGCAGCACAAGCTCAACGGCGAGCATAAGCCGATCATCTACAACGTCATGAATTTCGCCAAACCGCTCAAAGGTGAGCCTGCTCTGCTATCGCTTGATGGTGCGAAAACGCTGTTTCATGAGTTTGGCCATGCGCTGCACGGACTTTTGTCTGACGTCACCTGGCCAGCCGTTTCCGGCACTTCCGTATCGCGTGACTTTGTCGAATTGCCATCTCAACTCTACGAGCACTGGCTGACCGTGCCGGCCATTCTAGAGAAATATGCAATTCATTACCGCACCGGCGAAGCGATGCCGAAGGCCTTGCTCGACAAGGTGCTTGCCGCCAATACATTCAATGCTGGGTTCAACACGGTTGAATTCACCTCGTCTGCGCTGGTTGACATGGCGTTTCATGCGGACGGTACCCCGCCCGTCGATCCGATCAAATTCGAGGCCGATACATTGAGGCAACTGGAGATGCCCGATGCCATTATCATGCGCCATCGCACCCCGCACTTCACACACGTGTTTTCCGGAGATGGTTATTCAGCCGGTTATTATTCCTACATGTGGTCAGAGGTGCTGGATGCGGATGCGTTCAAGGCATTCGAGGAGACCGGCGACGTGTTCAACAGTGATCTCGCCGCGAAGCTGCGACAATATATCTATTCAGCGGGTGGAAGCCGTGATCCGGAAGATCTCTATAAGGCGTTTCGCGGCAAGATGCCCACGCCCGATGCCATGATCGAAAAGCGTGGGCTTTGACTTTGATTAAAGTCCAGATCAGGCCTTGGCGAAATCCAGGAGGTCTTTGTTGAGCTGATTCTTGTGCGTCGTCGCAAGACCGTGGGGCGCACCCGGATAGACCTTCAAGGTAGCGTTCTTCACGATCTTCACAGCCTTGCGCGCCGCATCGTCAATTGGCACGATCTGGTCGTCATCACCATGGATGAACAGGGTCGGAATGTCGAACTTCTTCAGATCTTCGGTGAGGTCTGTCTCGGAAAATGCTTTGATGCAGAAGTAGGAGGCGGGCATTCCAGCCATCATACCTTGCAGCCAGAAGAAATCTCTGACGCCTTCGGAAATTTTCGCGCCAGGTCGGTTATAGCCATAGAACGGTAGCGACAGGTCTGTGAAGAACTGCGACCGGTCAGCGAGGACCCCATCGCGTAGACCATTGAAGACATCTATTGGCAAGCCTTCGGGGTTGGCCTCGGTTTTCAGCATCAACGGGGGAATGGCCCCGATAAGCACTGCTTTGGCAACACGTTTTGTGCCATGCCGTCCGATATAACGGGCAACTTCACCGCCGCCCGTCGAATGGCCGATCATGATTGCATCCTTCAGATCGAGCTTTTCGAACAGTTCCGCCAGATCGTCCGCATAGGTATCCAGATCATTGCCATTCCAGGGCTGGCTAGAGCGTCCATGACCGCGGCGGTCATGCGCAATGACGCGGTAGCCATTTGAGGCGAGGAAGAACATTTGATCTTCCCAAGCATCCGAAGAGAGCGGCCAGCCATGGCTGAAAACGACCGGCTGTCCCTTGCCYCAGTCCTTGTAGTATATTTCGGTGCCGTCTTTTGTGGTGATCGTAGGCATGGGAGTTGTATCCTTTCGCTGGTTTGTTTGATTTCCGGTTGCGCGGGCATCTGGGCAGCTAACCCGCCTCCCGCTGCAGCAACATCAGATGCTGTTGGTCAAAAAGGGTGGCGGGGACGTCCTATGTAACGGAATATCACCCTTGGTGTAACTTCCTTGGATAACCCTAGTACGACGACCCCGGGTGTCAATTAATCGATATACGTACGTTGAGGTTGCTCCGCGTGGCTTCCGAATAGGGGCAAACAATGTGCGCGGCATCGACAATTTCCCGAGCCTGTGCAGCTTCCACGCCCGGCAGAGTGACTGCGAGCGCCACGTCAAGGCCGAAGCCCTTACCGTCCTCGCGGGGACCAATACCAACAGTCGCAGTGACAGCGCTCTCCTCGGCAAGCTTCACTTTCTTCTGGCCCGCTACATATTTGATAGCGCTGAGAAAGCAGGCGGAATAGCCGGCGCCGAAAAGCTGTTCCGGATTGGTGCCGTCACCGCCGTTGCCGCCGAGTTCCTTCGGCGTTGAAAGTGTAATTTGCAGGCGTCCATCTTCGCTTGCTGCACGGCCTTCGCGGCCACCGGTTGCTGTCGCCTTCGTTGTGTAGAGAATGCTCATCACTGTTCCTTAGATTGGTTGTTCGATGCATGCTAGATTGCACACAATTAAATTATGCGCAATATGTATTTTGGTATATGATGAAAAATTAAATGATGCGCAATTCAATTGACTTTGCTATTTTGCACTGTCCTGTCCTGAAAGGATGATGAACAATGAACGAAATATCGGGAAAGGCACCGGAGTCACTCCTCAAACTGGAAAACTTCCTGTGCTTCGCCATCTACTCGACGGCCAACGCTGTTACGCGTGCCTATCAGCCGCGCCTGACGGCGCTCGGCCTGACTTACCCGCAATATCTTGTGATGGTGGTGCTCTGGGGGCAGGAGAACCAGACGGTCAAATCGATCGGCGACAAACTCAGCCTCGATTCGGGCACGCTAACCCCGCTTCTGAAACGTCTGGAAAGCGCAGGCTTTATTACACGCCGCCGCGATACGGTGGATGAGCGTCAAGTTCTGATCGGACTTACGGCTGAAGGACGCGCCACGCGAAAACGCGCCGAAGCCATACCCATCGCAATCGGACAGGCATTTGGCTGCACTCTGGGCGAAGCAAAAGACATGCGCGCCGAATTAATAACTGTGCGCGATAATCTCATCGMTAGTATCGATGACGCCAAATAAAAGGGCGCGATCTCCCGCGCCCTTTTTTGCAGTTCAAACGGCTGATGATCAGGC
>NZ_JBFUMG010000015.1:0-27308 GCF_054049495.1 Phyllobacterium sp. P5_D12
GTATACTGCCTTTCTGTTACAGTCATTTGTACCAGTCCCGATGCGTTCTTTTTTATGCTGTAGCCCGTGGCTTATTCTCTTGATCTGACATAGGTGATCATCTCCTTCTGTGACGCTCTGCGCAGAGAAATTACACGGATGGCCTCGTTTCTAATTGTGTAAATCAATGTGTAAATATTATCTCCTAGAGCGCTAACCGCAATAATCCGCTCCTCGCCATAGATATCCCGATCCGCCAACCAGCTCATCGCGGTGTCAAATTCAAAACGACGCACCGCTTCAAAATCCAGGCMATGTTTGATCCGATTACGTTTGGCTCTATCTTCGTCCCATTCAAATCTATCCATGGAAATCGCTTTGATCAATAATTATTGTATATACAAAAATATAGTGCAAGCGTAGCTGAAGCTGTGAAAGGCCTCCAGCGGAACCCTATCAAAACGTCTCATCAATTAGTTCAAGGGCAAGTGTGGTGGCACAATTGGTGAGTAACAACCCTGGATTGTATCCGTGCCGCTCCCGAAATTGGCTGGTCACACATGCGATTTGCCACTTGTGCGGGCCCATGGTGAGCCTGAAACGCCGAGAATGAGCGCCGTTTCACCCTATACAGCCCGATTCTTGCAGATGACAGCACGACAGAAAAATGGCAGATAGGAGCACGACGATTCAACCTTTAAGGAGATTTTCATGGCATTCGTTGCCAAAGGCAGATTTTTTGCGACTGTAGCGACAGCGCTTCTTATGACGGCAGGCGCGGCGCAGGCCGCCGCTCAATGCGGCAACAATTCCGCCGGATTCGAGGCATGGGTCCAGTCCTACCAGCAGCAAGCTGGGGCGCAAGGTATCGGCAGCAGAGGCATCAACGCTCTGGGCAACGTCAAATATGCTACCAAGACGATCAACGCCGACCGCAACCAGAAGAGTTTCAAATATTCGCTCGACAAGTTCATGCAGGTTCGTGGTGCCCAGACGATCATTTCGCGGGGACGCGCGCAGAAAGCACAGAATGCCGCGCTGTTTAACCGGATCGAGCAGCGTTACGGTGTTCCGGCTGGCCCGTTGATCGCCATCTGGGGCATGGAAACAGGTTTCGGCAGTTATATGGGCAATCAGCATACGCTTTCGGCGGTCGCGACCCTTGCCTATGACTGCCGTCGTACGGAGTATTTCCGCGAGCAACTCAATGCTGCATTGAAGCTTGTCGACAACGGCACGCTTGCTCCCAATGCCGTCGGCGCAATGCACGGCGAGATCGGTCAGACGCAGTTCCTTCCGCTCAATGTTCTTCGCTACGGCGCGGACGGCGACGGCAATGGGCGCATCGACATGGTCCGCTCCAAGGCCGACGCGCTGGCATCGACGGCGAATTTTCTGGTCGGACATGGCTGGCGCGCAGGTGGAGGCTATCAACCGGGACAAGCCAACTACGGCGCCATTGCCGGCTGGAACGCTGCCACCGTCTATCAGCAGGCGATTGCCATTATCGGCGCGAAGATCGACGGGGAATAATCGGTTCTTTGATGACGATGTTTCCTGGCCGGCGCTTGCGCCGGCCTTAATATTTAAAAGCCTTCGCAGGCCTCGCCGAGTGAACTCTGGGCGCTCTCTATGATCCTGCCGCTGCGAAAGTTGAAGATCTCGCGCGTATAGGTGGTGTTCGCCGGGAATTGATAGCAGACGAAAACGGTCGTTGTGTCACCTTCGACGCCGCCGATACGATGGCGCACCCTGGCGCCCCGCACAGCGCTTTTCCATTCATCGAGGCTGGCCAGAAATTCATCCTTGGTCTGAATCGTATCGATGTCTTCGAGAATGACCGTCGCGTCGTCGGCCAGAATTCTGTCGAAAACCGCGCGGTCGGCGGTACCAAGCGCGGAATACCAGCTTTCGATGATGGCGTTGTGCGCGTCGTCCGCCGTGGCAGGACACATCGTTAGGAGAATGACGGCGATCATGAATATCAATCGCGCCATTCTCTCGTCTCCCCTATTCCAGCGCGGTGGCTTGGCCGACCTCTTCGGGGTCGGGGCGAAGGAAGTCACCGGTTTCCGGATTCATGATCCACAGTTCACCGGTCGAAATGTCGAACCAGGCGCCATGCAAGGTGAGGCGGCCTTTCTTTTCAAGGATATCGACACAGGGAAAGCTGCGCAGGTTTTTCAGCGAATAGCGAATGGATATGCGCTCCAGCGCAGTCTGGCGCTCGAATGGGGTCATCAGCTCGTTGGCGGAAACCGCTTCCGCTGCGGGGCCGACGAGGCTCATCCACTTGCCGATGAAGTCGCCAGGGGACAACGGCTCACTCGTCGTGTCGAGCGCCGCCTTTATGCCACCGCAGCGGCCGTGCCCGAGGACGACGATATTCTTGACTTTCAGGCTCTGCACCGCAAATTCGAGGGCTGCGGAGGTGGAATGATATTCGCCATCCGGCGCATAGGGCGGTACGAGGTTGGCGACGTTGCGCAGAACAAAGATCTCGCCGGGTGCCGTATCAAAGATGATCTCGGGCGCGGAACGGGAGTCGCAGCAGGCGATGACCAGTGTTTCGGGCGTCTGCCCCTGGTCCGCAAGCTGCTTGTAGCGCATCGTTTCGTTGGCATAACGATGCGCCATGAAGTTGCGATAGCCGGTGAGAAGTTTCTCGGGAAGCAAGGTCATTCTTTTCCTCTAATCCCGAACCGGGACAAGATCAATTGGTCTAATGTGCTATGCCCTGATGCCCTTGCTTGGATGAACCAATCGCCGCATCTGAGTCATCGCCATAGGGGTGGAAAGGCTGGATGCGTCGGCTTCGAGCATCAGTTCATCGGCGCCGCGCTTGGCAGAGCGGGCCATGATCTCGAAAACCGAGGCTGTGGTGCGTTGCAGCGCCTGTTCGAGATCAAGACCGGCAAGCATGCGTGCAAGGAACAATGCGGACGTAAGGTCACCAAGGCCATTGGTCGGGCCGACGACGAGGCGGTGTTCGGCGAGCAGCGCCAGAGAGTGCGTCACCAGGAGATTGCCGGTGCCGCCAGCAATCATCGGATGCGCCGAGGTCACAAGCATTGTACCGGGCCCTGCGTGCAACGCTGCCTGCATGACCGCCTTGTTGTCCGGCAATTCCGCGCCGGTCAGCCATGCAAGCTCGAAGCGGTTTGGCGTTGAAACATCGGCGAGCGGCATCAATTCGTCCCGGATGGCATTTGCGGTTGCCTCTGGAACGTAAAGCCCCTTTTCATCGCCGATGACAGGATCGCAAAGATAGAGCACGCCCTTGTTGCGGGTTTTTATGGTCTCTACCAGACGGGCGACACTGGCGGCCTGCGCGGCATTGCCGAGGTAACCGCTCATGACGCCCCTGACTTCACCAAGCCAGGGAGCGCGCTCGAGATCAGCAATCAGGTCGTCGAATTGCTGCGGTTCCGGCACGATGCGCTTGGCGGGTCCATGACCGGGATGCCAGGGCAAGATGACGGTTGGCACGGCCCAGACCGGATGGCCCAGCGTTTCAAGCGCGAATACGGCGGCACGATTGCCGACCGAACCACGCACGACATGGCTGGAAATGACGATGACAGCATTGGATGAAGGAGCAATGGAACTGGTCATTGGAAATACTCGTGCGAGAGTTCGGGCGAGCGAGCGCGACTCAACTCTTGCCGACTATAGAACTGATCACCCAGATAATCATGGCGATCAAGACAAGCAATCCCAGAAACCTGCCGATGCGTGTGCCCCAGACTTCTATGGAGTCGGCCGGATCCGCATCTTCGGCTGAAAAATGGCCCTTGGTCCGCCCGACGATGCCTCCGGAAGCGGATTCGCGATCGATCCGTTCGATTATCCGTCTGGATTCCGCATCGGACTGATGCTTTCCATCGTGTTCAGGCATGAAGACACCTTGTTTGCGTTCAATGGCTTAGCATAGCGCTTTGGCTGTTCCTTTTGCAGAAAAAAATGGCTAGGTTTGTGGTGCTTCGTTCTGAAGCGGTGAATCTGTACTCGGGGAGAGGATTCCAATGCAACATGCGACTTGCTTGCCGGCGCCGCGCCGCGCCCTTTCTATCATTGCCCTGTTTCTTCTCGTACCGCTGCTTTCAGCCTGCGGCTTCAACACGATTCCGACCAATGAGGAAAAGGCCAAGGCCGCGTGGAGCGAGGTATTGAACCAGTATCAGCGACGGGCCGATCTCATTCCCAACCTCGTCGAGACTGTCAAAGGTTATGCCGCACAGGAAAAGGATGTGCTGACATCAGTGGTTGAGGCGCGGGCCAAGGCGACCTCCATTCAGGTTACGCCGGAAACCCTCACCGATCCCAATGCGATGAAGGTTTTTCAAGAGAACCAGGCACAGTTGACCGGAGCACTGTCACGGTTGATGGCTGTCGTCGAAAACTACCCTGACCTGAAATCCAACCAGAACTTCCTCGCACTTCAATCGCAGCTCGAAGGCACGGAAAACCGTATCGCCGTATCGCGCCGGGATTATATCGAGTCGGTGCGGGTCTATAACACCTCTCTCAGGACGATGCCGACCATGATCTGGAAGTGGATCTGGTACACGGGGAATGAACCCTATCAGACCTTTACAATCGAAGACTCAGCCAAGCAAACGCCTCAGGTCAAGTTCTAGGGCCCGACGAATGCTCTACCTTTACCCTCCCCCTTGTGGGGAGGGGCGGACCGGAGGTCTGGGGTGGGGCCTTTTTAGACGGCCAGTTCCGGGACTGTCGATGTTATTTAGAATTTCAAAACACCCCTCCCCGTCGCTTCGCTCCGCCCCTCCCCACAGGGGGGAGGGTACAGGGCAGCGCTACTTCTTTGTCATCATAAGTCTGTTTGCGCTGTTCTTCTTCATCAGCGCATTTGCCGCCGAACTTCCTGCTCTGACAGGTCGTGTGGTCGATGACGCGAACGTCATCGATGCGGCAACACGTGAGCAGATAACCCAGAAATTGGCGGCGTTCGAAGCGAAATCCTCCGATCAGGTGGTTGTGGTGACGGTGCCGAGCCTCGATGGCGAGGAGATCGAGCCCTATTCCAACCGGCTCTACCGCTCCTGGGCGCTCGGACAAAAACAAGAAAATAATGGCGTTCTTCTCGTCGTCGCACCAAACGACCGCAAGGTGCGTATCGAGGTCGGCTATGGCCTCGAAGGCACGCTGACCGACCTTTTGTCCAAGCTCATCATCGAAAATGCCGTCATACCGGGTTTTCGCTCGGGCGATTATTCGGGTGGAATCTCGAAAGGCGTCGATGGCATTCTCGCCGTCCTTTCCGGTGATGCCGCTGAACTCGAGGCGCGCGCCAAACGCAATGTCCAGGAGCCAAGCTCCGACGTCGACTGGGTAATGCTCATCTTCGTCATGATCTTTCTGTTCATGTTCTTCAGCGGGATCATACTTCCAGCCGTCGTTACGTCCTTCGGGCGCAAGATCGCTCCTGGCCGCTATGAGTGGCTGGGCATGGTCTTTGACATTGGCTCGAGAAGCGGGCGCGGCGGTGGGGGATGGTCCTCCGGCGGCGGCGGCTGGTCATCCGGTGGAGGTGGCTGGTCTTCGGGTGGTGGTGGCGGCGGCTTTTCCGGCGGGGGCGGTTCGTCCGGGGGCGGCGGCGCATCGGGGAGTTGGTAGGCCATGAGTTCAGGGTCCTTGAATGAAACCGATCACGCGCGCATTGCCGAGGCGATACGTGCGGCCGAAAGCCGCACAAGCGGCGAAATCTATGCGGTGCTTGCGCGGCGCAGCGACAGCTATTTCTACGTGGCAGGATTTACCGCGGCTTGCGGCATACTTTTCGCCGCCGTCGTGGTTGCGGTGGCGGCTCACTGGTACTGGTTCACCTTGCCCCTGCCGGTCTTCGGTCTCGCTATCCTTGCGGCTTTTCTTGCCGCTGTGCTGGTCCTGTGGCTCTTGCCCGGTATGACCATGTGGCTCGTGCCTCGACGCATCCGCTACAAGCGGGCGCATCTCAATGCGATCCAGCAGTTTCTCGCACGAAATGTCCATCTCACCACGCAACGTACCGGTGTCCTCCTTTTCGTCTCGCTAGCAGAGCGATACGCAGAGGTGGTTGCGGATGCGGGCATCAATGCGAAAGTCCATCAGGATGAATGGAACGGGATTGTCGCTATCCTGACTGAACATGCGGACAGAGATGAATTGGCCGATGGTTTTCTAAAAGCCATTGGAAAAGCGGGTCAACTCTTGGAAGAACATTTCCCCAGAGGGGTCGATGACATCAATGAGCTCGATGATCATTTGGTCGAATTGTAAGATTATTGCGTGTCACACGATTTTCACTACGACCGTGCAGTTTAGGGTCGAAAAAGCCTTTCGAAAGGCTATGATCGCGCCAAATACATAATCCAGGGGGAAATATTTCATGGCTTCCAAAAATAAAGCGGACGTAAAGGTCGCCACGAAGTCAAAACCACCGAAAGCCCCGAAAGAGAAGCCACAAGCGGGGTTGTTTGAAGACCTTTTGTTTGCCCGGGCACCGGAAGAAGACCTTGCCGACTACGATGCGGGTGCGCTGACGGCCTCGGCGAAGCTTGCGGAAAATGCGCTGGCGCAATTCAAGTCGGGACGGCCCGTCATCGATGTCAGCGAAGGTCACATCGTCTCCCGCGATGGCCGTCCTGTGACGGTAATTACCCTAATCAACGACAACATGCCCTTCCTGCTCGACTCGGTGCTTGGCGAAATCAGTGAGCGCGTCACGTCGGTTTATCTCGTGTTGCATCCGGTTATGGATATCGACAGAAACACGAACAGCGTTCTCGGGACTGCAGGTCCGGACAAGCCGGGCAAAGATGTGGCGCGGGTCAGTGTCATGCAAATTCATGTACCCGCGCTCGATGAGCCATCGCGTGAGATCATGACCGCGGCACTGGAGCTTGTGCTGAAGCAGGTACGCGAAGCCGTCAATGATCGCGGAGCCATGGTTGCGCGTCTAGGCGAGGCGATCGAAGCCTACAGGACTGGCAAAACGCCGATGAAAAAAGCTGYAGCAGAAGAAGCTGCAGAGTTTCTCGAATGGTTGCGCGACAATAATTTCACCTTTCTCGGCGTTCGTGAGTACGACTATCAGGGCGACAACAGTCAGGGTGAGCTGGAGCGCTCCGGCAAGCGCGGTCTTGGCATATTGAGCGATCCCGATGTGCGTGTCTTGAAGCGCGGCAACCAGGGTGTGACGACAACCCCGCAGATCATTGCCTTTCTCACTGGTCCCGAGCCTCTGATCGTCACCAAGGCCAATACAAAATCACTGGTGCACCGTCGCGGCTATATGGATTACATCGGCGTGAAGACGTTCGATGCGGAGGGCAAAGTTACCGGCGAATTGCGTTTCGTCGGGTTGTTCACGTCCGGCGCCTATACGCGTTCTGTGCTTAAAATCCCCTATCTGCGCTCGAAAACCGAGGCTGTGATCCATCGGCTTGGCTTCAACCTCGAAGATCATTCTGGAAAGCAACTCATCAAGGTGCTCGAGGGTTACCCGCGTGATGATCTTTTCCAGATCGACGTCAAGACGCTGACCCGGTATGCCGAGATCATATTGGCGCTTGGCGAGAGGCCCCGCGTGCGTGTCCTGCCGCGGATCGATCCTTTCGGCCGGTTCGCTTCGATCATCGTCTTCGTGCCGCGCGAGCGTTATGACTCAATCGTGCGGGAGAAGATTGGCTCGCACCTCGCCAAAGTGTATGAGGGGCATGTGTCGGCTTACTATCCGGCATTTCCCGAGGGTGGGCTTGCCCGCGTGCATTTTATCGTCGGCCATGCCGAGGACCAGTTTCCCAAGGTCAAACGTGAGGCGCTGGAAGAAACTGTTCGCTCCATCGTCCGTACCTGGGAAGATGCTGTTGCCGAGGTCGGAGATCGTCGTGGAACCGCCGAATTCACTGCTCTTGCTGCGGCCTTTCCGGATTCCTATCGTGAAAACTTTTCGCCCGACGAGGCGCTGGTCGATGCCAGTCGCATTGCCGGTCTTTCACGCAACAATCCGCTCTACGTCGATTTCTATCGGCATCGCACCGACGGTCCCAATGCCGCTTCGTTGAAGATCTATCATTACGGCTCGGCGGTTGCCCTCTCACAGCGTGTTCCCTTGCTGGAGAATATGGGCTTTCGCGTTATCAGCGAGCAGACATTCCAGTTGCCTGCGGCCGACGGCAGCCCGCTTTTTGTGCATGACATGGAGCTCATCAGCGCCTCGGATTCGGCGATCGATCTGGCCGATGATGGCGCTCTTTTCGAAGACGTCTTCCGCTCCATCTGGAATGGTGCGTCGGACAATGACGGCTATAACGCGCTCGCCCTTACCGGGCAGTTGACCGCACGGCAAATCATCATCCTGCGCGCTTATGGCCGTTATCTTCAGCAGGCAGGCATTCCCTATTCGCAGGATTTCATCGCGGCGACGCTTAACCGCTATCCGGCGATCGCCAGACAGATATTCAATCTGTTCGATCAGCGGCTCAATCCTGTGAGGGCCGGTGCGCAGTCGCAACGCAAACAGACGACGCTACGCTCTCAAATCGAGGAAGCACTGCAGGGCGTTCCGAGCCTCGACGATGACCGCATCCTGCGCCGTTTCCTCAATCTCATCGAGTCGACCCTGCGCACCAATGCCTTTGCGCCGGAAGAAGGCGGCGGCGAACGCGTGACGCTCGCCTTCAAGCTCGATCCGCGATCACTGGATGAACTGCCGGAGCCGCGGCCTTACCGCGAAATTTTCGTCTATGGGCCGGAGGTCGAGGGTGTGCATCTCCGCTTTGGTCCAGTCGCACGTGGCGGCTTGCGCTGGTCGGACCGTGCACAGGACTACCGCACGGAAGTGCTGGGTCTGGTGAAAGCGCAGCAGGTGAAGAACGCAGTCATCGTTCCCGTTGGCGCTAAGGGCGGTTTCTTCCCGAAACGCCTTCCGACCGGCACCGATCGCAACGCCATCTTCGAGGCGGGCCGCGCGGCCTATATTACCTTCATCGCGACGCTGCTTTCGGTAACCGACAATCTGGAAGGCGAGACGGTTGTCCCGCCGCAAAACGTGATCCGCCTCGACGGCGACGATCCTTATTTCGTTGTCGCTGCCGACAAGGGCACGGCGACGTTTTCCGACACGGCCAATGCGATCAGCCAGGCACATGATTTCTGGCTGGACGATGCCTTCGCTTCGGGTGGTTCCGCGGGCTACGATCACAAGAAGATGGGCATTACCGCGCGCGGCGCATGGGAAGCGGTGAAGCGCCATTTCCGCGAGATCGGCACCGACATCCAGAAAATGCCATTCACTGTGGTTGGCGTCGGCGATATGTCGGGCGACGTCTTCGGCAATGGCATGCTGCTATCGCCGCAAACGAAATTGATCGCTGCCTTTGACCACCGCGATATTTTCATCGATCCGGAGCCGGATGCGAAAGCGACGCTGAAGGAACGCCAGCGGCTGTTCAATCTGCCGCGCTCCAGCTGGCAGGATTTCGACAAGAGCAAGATTTCGGCGGGCGGCGGTGTTTTCTCGCGCTCGCAAAAGTCGATCACCCTGTCGAAGGAAGCCGCAAAGGCTATCGGCCTCGCCAAGACCACGGCAACGCCGTACGAGATCATGACAGCGATCCTGAAAGCGCCAGTCGACCTCCTGTGGTTCGGCGGCATCGGCACCTATGTCCGCTCGTCGCTGGAGAGCGACGCGGAAGCGGGTGACCGCGCCAATGATGCCATCCGCATCACCGGCAGCGATGTCCGGGCGAAAGTCATCGGCGAAGGCGCCAATCTTGGCGTCACACAGAAGGCGCGCATCGAGTTCGGCCTGCTCGGCGGGCGCTGCAATTCCGATGCGATCGACAATTCGGCCGGCGTCAACACGTCCGACGTCGAGGTCAATATCAAGATCGCTCTGGCACAGGCCATGCGCGCTGGCAAATTGCAACGTGACAAGCGCAACAAGCTGCTGGAATCGATGACCGAAGAGGTCGGCGATCTGGTTCTGCGCAACAATTATTTGCAGACACTGGCACTATCGCTGGCGCAGCGGCGCGGCCTCGCCGACCTTGCCTATCAGGCGCGCTTCATCAACGATCTCGAGACAAGAAAACTCCTTAACCGCAAGGTGGAGACGCTGCCCGACGACAAGGCGATGGCAGAGCGGCAGGTCGAAGGCATTCCATTGACGCGTGCCGAACTCGGCGTGCTTCTTGCCTATTCCAAGATTGTCCTTTTGGACCAGCTCCTGGCAAGCGATTTGCCGGACGATCCCTATCTCGAACGCGAGTTGATGGACTATTTCCCGGTTCAGATGAAGGAGGGCCTCGGCGACGAGATCCGCACGCATCGCCTGCGCCGGGAAATCATCGCGACGCAGCTTGCCAATGATGTCATCAATCGTGGCGGGCCGACTTTCGTGAGCCGTCTGGCGGACCTTACCGGCCAATCCGGCCCGGAGATCGTTCGCGCCTACGTGATCGTGCGAGACGGCTTTGAGCTGGATGAGGTGTTCGCAGGGATCGACGCGCTGGACAATGCAGTACCAGGTGGAACCCAAAACGGTTTCTATGCCAACGTCGCCCAGATGCTGAACTGGACGACAGCCTGGGTGCTGCGTAACCACACCGGCGCCGTTGGCCTCGGTGCTGCGATCGCGGAGATCAAAACGGCCCGCGATGCGCTGCAGCCACGCCTCGACAAGCTGCTGCCTGCATCGATGATCGGGCTGATTCGCGAAGATACCGCCAGCAACGCTGCTCTCGGTGCGCCTCCGGCCCTTGCCGCGCAGTTGGCGCGGCTGGAGATAGCGCCGATCATCCCGGATATCGCCGCCGTGGCCCAGCAGGCCAATATCGACATTGCCAGCGCGGCGCGGGCCTATTTCGACATATCCGAAGCATTCCGTATCGGACGTATCGAGGATGCGGCGCGCGGCGTTTCCATCGCCGATTATTATGACGGACTGGCGCTTGCCCGTGCCACCGACCTGATCAGTCAGGCGCGGCGCGGTATCGCCGTGGCGGCACTGAGCAAATATGGCAAGCAGGCCGAACCGGCAAAAGACTGGCTGATGAGCCGGGGCGCACGTGTCGACGAGGTGCGGCAGCGCATGGCGAATATTGTGGAAACGGGCGATTTGACCGTCTCCCGGCTTGCGGTGGCCGCCGGATTGCTTTCCGATCTGTCATAGGCAGTTGGGCTTGATGGGCAAGGGATAGCGTAATGGCTGCATCGAGAAGGGGCATCTGGGGTTGGATGCTCTTCGACTGGGCGGCGCAGCCATTCTTCACGGTCGTCACGACGTTTATCTTCGGACCGTATTTCGTTTCGCGCATGGCGAGCGATCCTGCCGTCGGCCAGGCGGCGTGGGGTTATGGAATTGCCATTTCGGGGCTCTTCATTGCCGTGCTCTCGCCGGTGCTCGGATCGATCGCCGACCAGACGGGACGGCGCAAACCGTGGATGGGTTTCTTCGCCATCATCAAGATATTCTCGCTGATCATGCTGTGGTTTGCGGCGCCGGGCTCAGGCCTGATTGTCCCGTTGATGTTCTTTTCGCTGGCGTCGATAGCGGCGGAGTTTTCCATCGTCTTCAACGATTCGATGATGCCGCGGCTGGTGGCGCCAAAAGATATCGGCCGCATATCCAACATGGCCTGGGGTCTCGGTTATCTCGGCGGCATGATCGTCTTGATCTTCGTCGTGGCATTTATGGCCGCGTCGCCGCAAACCGCCAAGACCATGCTCGGCCTTGCGCCGATCTTCGGGCTCGATCCGGCGACGGGCGAGGGTGATCGCGCGACGGCGCCATTGTCGGCGCTATGGTATTTCGTCTTCATCCTGCCGATGTTCCTGTTCACGCCGGATGGTGCGAGAGGCCTGGCAGCTGGTCCGGCAGTGCGGGTCGGACTTGCCGAACTCAAGTCTACCTTAAGCGAGGTACGGAAGCGGCCGGGGCTTTTCCGCTTTCTCGTCGGGCGCATGATCTATCAGGACGGCGTGAATGCGTTGATCGCGTTGGGCGGAGCCTTCGCGGCGACAATGTTCGGCTGGGCCACGGCAGAGATCGGGATTTTTGGCATCATACTGAACGTGGTCGCCATTTTCGGCTGTCTTGCCGCCAGCAAGCTCGACACCATGCTCGGGTCAAAGGTCGTGGTGGTGATCTCGCTGGTGTTGCTGACCATCGCGACGATCGGCATCGTCTCGACCGGCCCGGGCTATACGCTGTTTAGCCTTGTCCAATTGCCGGGTGCCGATAGTGGAGGTCTGTTCGGTACGCCTGCGGAAAAAGCCTATATTGGCTTCGGACTGCTCATCGGCATTGCGTTTGGGCCGGTGCAGGCTTCGTCGCGTTCCTACATGGCGCGCAGCATTTCGTCCGATGAGGCCGGGCGCTATTTCGGCATCTACGCGCTGTCCGGACGGGCGACGAGTTTTCTCGCGCCCTTCCTGGTCGCAACTGTGACAGCGGTCAGCGGATCGCCACGCTTTGGCATGGCGATGATCATATTCTTCTTGCTGGCCGGACTGGCGATCCTCTTGAGGACACCCTATCCGGCTGCAAAAATCAGTGCCTGAAATGGCGCATGCCGGTGAAGACCATGGCGATACCATGCTCGTCGGCGGCGGCGATCACTTCGTCATCGCGCATCGACCCGCCGGGCTGAATCACGGCGGTGGCGCCGGCGGCGACAGCTGACAGCAGGCCGTCGGCGAAGGGGAAGAACGCGTCAGAGGCGACCACGGAGCCCTTGGTCAAGGGCGTCGCACTTCCTGCTGCTTCGGCGGCATCCTCGGCCTTGCGCGCCGCAATGCGAGCGCTGTCGACCCGGCTCATCTGCCCGGCACCGATGCCAACAGCCGCGCCATCCTTCACGTAGACGATGGCATTGGATTTCACGTGCTTGGCGATGCGGAAGGCAAGCTTGAGATCGGACATTTCCGCGTCGGTTGGAGCGCGCTTGGTGACGACCGTGAGTTCGAGATCATCGACAACACCGCTGTCGCGCGACTGGACGAGGATTCCCCCGGCAACGGTCTTGGCGCTGATGCCCCCGGCGCGCGGGTCAGGCAGGCCGCCGGTGACCAGCAGCCGGAGGTTCTTCTTGGCGGCAACGATTGCCTGCGCTTCCGGTGTCGCATCGGGCGCGATGATGACTTCGGTGAAGGTCTTGACGATTTCCGTCGCGGCTTCGGCGTCGAGTGCCTTGTTGAGCGCGACGATGCCGCCGAAGGCCGAAACCGGGTCGCAGGCGAGGGCCTTCAGATAGGCTTCCTTCAAGGTCGCGCCTTCCGCGACGCCGCAGGGATTGGCGTGCTTGATGATGGCGACGGCGGATGTGCGCGCCGGGTCAAACTCGGCAACAAGCTCGAAGGCGGCGTCCGTGTCGTTGATGTTGTTGTAGGAAAGCTGCTTACCCTGCAGCTGCGTAGCCGTGGCGACGCCTGGTCGCTTTTCACCGGTAAGGTAGAACCCAGCGGACTGGTGCGGATTCTCCCCATAGCGCATGACCGAATGCAGATGGCCGCCGATAGCGCGGCGCGATGGCGTTTCCGTCATCAGGGCTTCGGCAAACCAGCCGGAAATAGCTGCGTCATAGGTGGCGGTGCGGGCATAGGCCTTGGCAGCAAGGCTCTGGCGGAACGAATAGGGCAGCGAGCCCTCATGCTTGTCGAGCATGGCAATGACCATGTCGTAGTCGCCGGTATCGGTAACGACACCGACATAGGCGTGGTTCTTGGCTGCTGCGCGGATCATGGCCGGACCGCCAATGTCGATATTCTCGACGATATTCGCGTAATCGGCGCCGGAATGACGGACTTCTTCAAATGGATAGAGGTTGATGACGACGAGATCGATGGCGCCGATATCATGCGCCTTCATAGCCGCCGTATGTTCCGGATCGTCCCGCACTGCTAAAAGCCCGCCATGCACTTTCGGATGCAAGGTCTTGACGCGGCCATCCATGATTTCCGGAAAGCCGGTGATGTCGGCGACGTCGCGGACCGGAATGCCCTCGGCGGCTATCGCCTTCGAGGTACCGCCGGTGGAGAGGATTTCAACACCGTGGCGATGCAGCGCGTGAGCCAGCGCGGTAAGGCCTGCCTTGTCCGAAACGGAAAGAAGGGCCCGCTTCACGGGATAAAGGTTTGGAGCAGGAAAGGATTTGGCGGCGACGGCCATGGGTGTACGTCCTCAAACTTTGACTGAAAGATTCACGCCATGGCGGCCTGCAAATGGCGCTTTTCTGCGCTCCGGTGCTCACGTACCATAATGTACGCTGCGCTCCGGTGCTCGGAAACCACCATTTTCGCCTCGCCCCGACCTGAATCTCAACGGGCCCTAGCACAGGGAGGCAGGAAATCCTACTTTTTTGAGCGCCATGCGGCGATTCACTACTGGGAGCGTGGTTCTGTGGTGAACGCCAGCAGGACGAGAAGACCAAGCCCCGCCCCCGCCAGCGAGGTAACCCACCAGCCACCATAGTAGTAGGTGGCGGCAGCAAGCGCCGACCCTGCCGAACCAAGCAGGAAAACAATGGTCATATAGATCGCATTGAGGCGGCCGCGCGCCTGATCATTGAGCGAGAAGATAATGCGCTGGCTAAGTATCTGGTTGGTTTGAACGGCGCTGTCGATGAAGATCGCCGCAAGGACGAGCGCTGCGATCGAGATGGCAGTTCCGGCCCAGCCCGCAATCAAAAACCAGATCGTAAGCGTGATCATGGCGGTGGCAGTGCCCTGTCTTGTGTAGCCACGGTCTGCGAGACGGCCAGCGACGGGCGCGGCGAGAGCGCCGGCTGCACCCGCCAGGGCGAACAGGGCGATCTGGCGTTGGCTGTAGCCAAAAATGTCGGTCAAAAGCAGCGGTATGCCGGTCCAGAACAGATTGAAACTCGCGAAGATGATGCCCTGATAAAGAGCGCGGCGCTGCAGAGCCGGCGTGGTGACAAGCAGATGCCACATCGATTTGAGGATAGCGCCATAGCGCATGCTGCCATGCGGCTGGCGTTGTGGTAGCGCGGCACGCAGGAGTACAAGTACGGCGAGCATTGCCGCTGCCGAAATCCAGAAGATCGCCCGCCATCCGAACTCGGAAGCGACCAGATTTGCCAGCGGTCGCGCCAGCATGATGCCGGTCAAGAGCCCGGCCATGACATTGCCAATGGTGCGGCCGCGCGAAGCGGCGGGAACCAGATGGGAAGCGAAAGGCACGAGAACCTGCGCACCACAGGCGAAGAAACCAATGGCGAAGGAGGACAAGAGAAAGGTCATTGCCGAGCCGGACAGAGCTGCTCCGGCGAGGCCAAGTGCAGTGCCAGCGAGCGTCAGTAGAACCAAACGACGATTTTCGACCAAATCGGCCAACGAAACCAGGAACAGCAGTCCGGCACCATAGCCGAGTTGTGTCACCGTAACGATAAAACCGGCCATACCGCCATGCATATCGAGATCGGTGCTGATGAGACCGATAAGCGCTTGCGCATAGTAGATATTACCGACCATCGCTCCGCAGGCGAACGCGAACAAAAAGGTCAATGCCGGGGAAAGCCCCGGCATTTCGGCTGCGATCTCGGCAGCTTCAGGTTGTGGTAGTACGGTATCTCGGGAATAGGCCATCAGGTTCTCGCTGCCGGCGGTCCTCCCACCCCCGGCTTTTCGTTATTTCAGATGAGGTTGGATAAGGGAAAGATCGGCGGCCGAAAGCCGGTCGGACGCGGTCCGGGCCTGATGCCAGTAGGGATAAATCAGCGGCAACTGGCTGACCTTATCGAGGCTGGCGCGTTCTTTAGGGCTCAGAATCACGTCGGCAGCCTTGAGATTATCCGCAAGCTGGGCGTCCGTGCGAGCGCCAACGATGATCGACGTCACGCCCTTGCGCCCGAGGAGCCAGGAAAGCGCAATCTGCGCCGCAGAAATATTGCGCGCTTCGGCAATGCCGGCCAAAACTTCAATGATGTCGTAAAGCCGCTCCTCATCCCGGATCGGCGGCTCGCCCCAATTGGCAAGCTGACGCGTACCTTCCGGTGTTGCCTTGTTGCGGCGATATTTACCGGACAGGAGTCCACCGGCCAGGGGACTCCACACCAGTACTCCGAGGCCTTGATCGAGCGTCGCAGGAATCAGTTCATATTCGGCTTCGCGGGCCTCAAGGCTGTAATGGATCTGCTGGCTGACAGGTGCGATGAATTTCTCCAGTGCCGCGACGCCCATGGCCTTCATCAGCTGCCAACCTGAGAAATTCGAAACGCCGACGTAACGTACCTTGCCCGAGCGCACGAGGGTATCGAGCGCCTCCAGCGTTTCGTCCAGCGGTGTCAAACCGTCCCACTGATGCAACTGGTAGAGGTCGATGTGATCAGTGCCGAGGCGTTTCAGGGTGGCCTCTGCAGCGCGGATCAAATGGTAGCGCGACAGGCCGGCGTCGTTGATTTCCTCGCCCATGCGGAACCTTGCCTTGGTGGCGACGAGGACGCTGTCGCGCTTGCCCTTGAGGGCCTGTCCGACGATCTCCTCGGAAGCGCCGGTCGAATAAATGTCAGCCGTGTCGATAAGATTGATTCCGGCATCGAGAGCCATGCCGATCTGGCGCTTGGCGCCTTCCAGGTCAGTGTCACCGGTCTTGGCGAAATTGCCTTTGCCGCCAAAGGTCATCGTGCCGAGGCTGAGCGCGGATACTTTGAGGCCGGAGCGGCCAAGTTGACGATACTCCATGGTGAAGACTCCTGGTGACTATAATGATGACAGAGGTGCAAGCCCGGCGAGCGAGCGCAACGATGCAACTCTATACAAGCCATAAGGCCGGATGTCGCCCCCGAAGCTGAAACACAGATTGGTGATCGGGCGGAATGTTATGTTATCCGTAAACCCCGAGGGTCGTGCGGGTGAACTGCCATTCGACTTCCGGGCGCTGGGCGGCATTGACCGAAAGCGTGATCTGGCGGGTCTTGACCGGTCCCCGGAACCCGGCGAAGAACAGCGAGTCCTCGACAAAGGGCTGGACCGTCGCCGAAAACATCCAGATATCGTCATTCTCCGCTTGCAGGATGATCAGGCCATGCTCATCGACTGTGATGTTGACTGATGGGTGCAGATGGAAACGGATGACAACATCCTCTGCACCCGTGTCACGGAGCGGATTACGCCCGGAAGCGAAGAAACTGTCTATGCCCTCGATGACGCTGCCATTGTGCGACAGGACAATCTGGCGTTCGTGATAGATGCCAAAGGGCCGGACATAACCATTGTGATTGGCGACGAATCCGACTGCGCCTTCGCGTTCGATCCGCTCAATATTGACCTTCGTCGGACCAGCGATAATCGGCGTACCGATCATCGTCGACAGTCCCGACGTGGAGCTGAACCGGCAGGAGGACGTGTCGTTGATCGTGGCTGTCGAATGGGCGGCAGTGGAACGCGCCAGGGGGCGAAATTCCGGCGGGCCGTAGCGATCGACGCCGGCGTTGACGATATAACGATTGCGCCCAGAGGACATTTCGAAGGAAAGGCAGCCGGCATGGGCATCACGGGAGGCGGTCACAGGCGGTGCGAGACCTGTATCGGCGATGATCGTTGTGGAATCCATAGATAGCCGTTCATAGCCCGAATGCGGCGCATGGGTGAGCGGCAGGCCGCCAATATCGTCATGGCGCAGCACTGCGATTACCCGCTCCGGCATGGTCGCGCCGACGCCGTTGAACAAAGCAAGACTGCCGTCGTGATGACGAAAGAATCGCAGCGCGGGCAGCATGCGTTCGATGGCTTCGATCAATGCCTTCGGCGGCGCTTCCTGGCCGCTCGCATAGGTCTGGCGCAAGGGCAGAAGATCGGCGAGCAGTTCAAGGATCGTCAACGGGTTGCGTGAGATGTGGCCGCCATCCGGCAAGATCTGCCGTACGAGTTCGAACTCGAGGTTGCGCCGGGCCGACCGGCTGGTACTGGACGTTACGGGCAAGGCCAATACAGCGAGCGCGAGAGCAATGCGCGCACGCAGCTTCTCCTCGCCATCATCCATGACGGCGGCCATGGTTCGCAAATAACGCACCTGCATGGCGAGGGAGCGCATGAACTGGCGGTACGAGCGGAGATCCGTGCCGGCGAGGATGAGGCTCGAATGCTGCAGCCAGGCGATGATGCGCTGGGCAGTGACTTCGGGCTGCCAGGCGGGTCCTGAAATCGACCGGCCGTGAGTAGTGATCCAGTCGCCGAGCAGCGCCCGCGCGTTGGCGGTGGCAAGATCTGTGCCTGCGGCGCGCAGGTGGCGTAGCCAGCCAAAATTATGCAGGGCCGCCTGCCACGCGGCATTGGGTGGTTCAATCAGGAACGGCGAGCGCCCGCCCGTCTCGACGACCCTGCCGGCGAGGGCGAAACGGCCATGGTAGAACTCTTCCGCCAGCTGTGGATCTGCGGGGCGAAGATCTTGCGGGGCAATGAGGACGCGTTCGGGCGTAAAACCGGTGAACCGCCAGCGGTACAGGGGCCCCATTCGCACACGCCTGCGGAAACGGCGCCAAAGTTGCGCTGTTGCCAGTCCCCACAGTTGCGGTGTTTCGCTCAGCGCGACCATATTATTATTGCTTCGAATCGCCTCGACAAACGCCGACTATGGAGCAGAAACCGTTAAAACTTTAGTATTTCCGTTTGAAGCGTGCTGCGAAGAAGCCATCCATGCCGGAAAGCGCGGGATTTTCGTGGGCAAGATCGGCCGGCGTGGAGCGAACGAAGCCTTCCGCGGTAATGAGTTCAGCGAGGCCGCCAACTTCATCCCTGGTCACTGGTACCACCTCTATACCCGGGTTCTTTGCAAGCAAATCATTGGCAACTTTCTCGCCTTCGAGTGGATCGAGCGAGCAGTTGGAAAAGACCACAATACCACCGGGGCGAACGATAGTAACGGCATGATCAAGGAGTTTGGCCTGGAGTTGTGCCAGCTTCGCTACGTCTTCGGGCGTTTTGGTCCACGGCACGTCCGGGTGCCGCCGCACAGTGCCCGTTGATGAACATGGCGCATCGAGCAGGATCGCATCGAATAGCTCTGCTGGCCTGTAGGCGGAAAGATTGACCTCGACCGTCTCGGCGGAAAGCTTGAGGCGTTCGAGATTGGAGCGCAGGCGCTTCAGCCGGTTAGCCGAAAGGTCGAGTGCCGTGACATTGGCGCCCGCCAGTGCAAGCTGAGCAGTCTTGCCGCCCGGCGCAGCGCAGAGATCGGCGACGCGCTTGCCCTTGATGTCTCCGAAAAGCTTCGCTGGCAGGCTTGCGGCGGTGTCCTGCACCCACCATTCGCCTTCGGCAAACCCCGGAAGCGACGTCAACGCGCCTTCGACTGTGGCAAGACGTACCGAACCCGTTGGCAATGCGATGCCGCCAAGCTTTTCCGCCCACATCTGCGGATCGCCTTTCACGGTCAAGTCGATCGGCGGTTCCTTGCTCTGAATGTCGAGAATGGCTTTGGTCCTGTCCTTGCCATAAGCGGCAATGAGGCTGTTCTCGAACCAGGCCGGAACATTGCTGGCGTGCGAATAGACCTCGCTCTTGAACGTTTCCTTTTCTCGCGACAGCCGGCGAAGGACTGCATTGACCATCGAGGCGAAGCGGCGATTGCGCGGATCATTATTAGCCGCGGTGACCGCAAGATCGACCGCGGCACGGTCGGGCAGGTCGAGATAAAGGATCTGCGCGGCGGCCACTGCCAAAAGATGGCGCAGGGCAACGGCGTTTTCCGGCAAAGGCCGATCGATCAACTGGCCGATGGCGGCTTCGATGGTGCCGCGATTACGCAATGCGGCACCGAGGATGGCACGGACCAGCGAGCGATCGCGGTCGTCGAGCGCCATATATTGGGGGTGGCCGTTGCTGTTGTCAGTCAGACCGTCGAGCGAGGTGTGCTTCTCGATGACGGCGCCAAGCAGGCGCGTCGCCACTTGACGCGCTGCGAGACCGGGACGGTCTTCCGCATCGATGTAATCCACCGGTTTTTTGCCTAAAGGCCGTTTGGCTGGTCGTCTGGTACCGGGCTCCGCGCTCATGCCCAAGGGCCTTTTCGGCCGCCGCCATCACGGCCCCACGGGGACGGCCGGTCATCCAACGGTTCGTCGTCGATCGGCGCCTGCGGTCCGCGGGCGGGCCGCGAGGTGGCAGGTGTCTGGCTGAACTCATTCGCCATCGCTTCAAGCGCGGCGATGCGGTTTTCCGTGCTCGGATGGGTGGAGAACAGATTGTCGGCGCCTTGGCCGCTCAACGGATTGATGATGAAAAGCGGAGCGGAGGCGGGGTTGCGCTCGGCATCCTCGTTGACGATCTGCTTTGCGCCGCGGGCAATCTTGTCAAGCGCCGATGCCAGCCACAGCGGATTGCCGCAGATCTGCGCCCCGCGCCGGTCGGCGGCATACTCACGGGTGCGGCTGATTGCCATCTGCACGATCATGGCGGCAAATGGCGCGACAATCATGGCGATCAGAACGCCGATGAAGCCGAGCGGATTATGGTTTTCACGGCTGCCGCCGCCAAAAAACATCGCGAAATTGCCAAGCATGGAAATGGCGCCGGCAAGGGTGGCAGTGACAGTCATGGTCAGGGTATCGCGGTGTTCAACATGGGCAAGTTCATGTGCCATGACGGCGGCGACTTCCTGGGGTGAAAGGCGCTGCAGCAGGCCTGTACTTGCAGCAACGGCAGCATTTTGCGGATTGCGCCCCGTCGCGAAGGCATTGGGCTKATCGTTCTGGATGAGATAGACCTTCGGCATGGGGAGATTTGCATTTGCGGCCAAATCGCGAACAATGGCATAATATTCCGGTGCATTCGCCTCATCGACCTCGACCGCGTGGTGCATGTTCAGCACCATCTTGTCGGAATTCCAGTAACTGAACAGATTCATGCCCGCGGCAATGACCAGGGCAATCATCATGCCGCCGGTCCCGCCAATGAGAAAACCGACGCCCATGAAAAGGGCGGTCATAAAGGCAAGCAGCATTCCGGTGCGCATCACATTCATGGCATCAGTCCTCCCGTATTGGATAAATCTATCAAGTTCATTCCTTTTATTGGTCGTCTTCCGCTATATGATGGTGTTTTATACAGCAAGCTTCAATGACGAGTATCAGCGTTATGAACGACGACCATACGACAGTGACGCCGCACGCGGATAATGACGATAGCCGGCCGCGTCCCACATTCGAGCAACTGCCGCCAGCCGCGCAGAGGGCGCTGAAAGAGGCGGAAGCACGTCGCAAGGCCGAGAAGGAAAAGGCCGATCAGCCGCGCGAAATCGGCGGGCGGGGCGGCAAGGATCCTGCCCGCTTCGGCGATTGGGAAATCAAAGGCCGCACGATCGATTTTTAGCGGATAATCTCGATGCCAAGTTTTTCGCGGCGTAGCCAGCGGCTGATCAGCAGAAGAGCGGCCGTTGCGAGACCGCACAACAGCCCAAGCCAGATGCCTGCGCCTTCCATACCGAGCCAGAAGCCGAGGCCGACAGACAGTGGCAGGCCTACACCCCAATAGGCTATAGCGGCGTAAATCATCGGTATGGTTGTATCGTGCAAGCCGCGCAACATGCCGCTAGCGACGGCCTGACCCCCATCGAATATCTGGAACAATGCGGCGAAGGCGAGAAATGTAACGGCGAGCGAAATCACCTTGGCGTTGGCAGGGTCGTTGACGTCGATGAAAGCACTTATCAAAGCGTGAGGTGCCAACAACATCAGGAGCGCGGTGAGGACCATGAAGCCGGTGCCCGCCGTGAACGCAACCCAGCCGGCGCGCTTGATGCCTTCAGGATCCTGCGCGCCGTAGGCCCGCCCAACGCGCACCGTTGCCGCCTGACCAAAACCCATCGGAACCATGAAGGCAATTGAGGCAATCTGGATTGCGATGGCATGTGCGGCGAGCGATTCAGCCCCTATCAGTCCCATCAGAAAGGCAGCCGCGTTGAAGATCGTTACCTCAAAGCTCAGAATCGCAGCAATTGGCAGGCCAAGGCGCAATAGTTCGCGATAGCGTGGCCAGTCCGCACGCCAGAAGCGTCCGAACAGGCGGTAGCGACGGAATTGCTTGTCTAAAGAAATGACAATGACGAAGCCGGCAAACATCAAGGCTGAGGATAGCGACGTCGCGATGCCAGACCCGACAATGCCGAGCCTCGGAAAGCCAAGATGACCGAAGATCAATAGCCAGTTGGCCAGTGCATTGAAGGCGACGGCAAAGACAGCGATGACGAGCGCCCACCCGGGACGTTCCAGCGCTGCTATGAACGAACGCACCACGATATAGCAATAAAAGGGCAGAACCGCCCATTGCAGCGCACGCACATAGCTACCGGCCTCAGCAGCGAGCACATGGTCCTGCCCCATGGCGATAAGGATCGCCTTGGTGTTCCATAGTATGAGCCAGATCGGGATCGAAATCGTGACGGCGATCCACAGGCCCTGGCGTACCGTGCGGCGTATTTCGCGGACAGTGAATTTGTTGCGGCCGAGTTCGCGCGCCATCATCGGCGAGGTTGCCGTCATCAGGCCGAGGCCGAAAATCATCGGAACATAATAGAGATTGGTGCCCAGCGCACCGGCCGCCAGCGTACTTGCTCCGACCCAGCCCATCATCATGACATCGGTCGCTGTCATCGCCGTCTGCGCAAGATTGGTGAGAATCATCGGCCAGCTCAGCGAGAGCATCGCAACGATTTCATCACGCCATGCACGCTTTGACGCGTTTTGGACTATAGCAGCCGACATTGTTTAAACTTTCAGAGGGATTTTGCCTCGGGATTAGGCAGAATGCACCGTTTTCAGGCAAAACTTGGTATCATCAATTTGGCGAAGAGCAAAGAGCTGCCCTATGCAATCTGGCGTTGGTGTCACATGTTTTGACCGTCATATACCATTCGGAATTCAATTGACGAAATGTGATTTATAAAATACATTTATGATCGAGCTTGAGCAAACAGAGACATTTCGAAAATGGCGAACGGAACTCAAAGACCAGCGAGCGCGAGCTTTGATCGCTTCGCGGTTAGATCGCCTTGCTTTCGGGCACGCAGGTGATGTGCAACCCGTAGGGCACGGTATCAGTGAACTGCGAATTCACTATGGTCCCGGATATCGCATCTATTTTCAGAGGCGTGGGGATGTGATCGTGATTCTTCTCTGCGGTGGTGACAAAAGCACGCAGGCAAAGGACATCCGCATGGCGAAACATCTGGCTGACGCTTGGAGGAGTTGGAATGGTTGAAAAATTGATTCCGTATGATCCGGCCGAGGATTTGACAACCGACGAGGCTGTAGAAGTATTTCTTACCGACGCCTTCGAGACCGGGGATGCAGCATATATTGCGAGGGCATTGGGTGTAGTGGCAAGAGCAAAGGGTATGACCAAGATCGCTCGAGAAACGGGTTTGGCTCGCGAGCAGCTTTATCGTTCTTTAAGTGAAAACGGGAATCCCACCCTCGAAACGATCGTGGCCGTCATGAAGGCGATCGGATTTCAAATCAGCGGCAAGCGCGCGGCATAAACGGAAAGGGCCACCCCGAAGGGTGGCCCCGCAATTCCATCTGGCACAAAGCTGTCGTTTGGCCTTCTTCCCTGGACTAAGCCAGGGCGCTTATTCAACGGAGAGACGATCCCCGATGGAAAGCATCAGACGCCTTGTGGCAGTTTTCGAAATCACGAGACATCGGATCACCTCCTTTACTTTCGTTGAACACAAAACAAGAATGGGGTGTCTTTGCCCGCGTTTCAAGAGAAAAATTTGTCGAGACTTTCTGATGGCTTGCAAATGGCGGTTTGCGGCCATAAGCCAAGAAAATGTTTTTCACGAAGCACCCGGTGCCCAATCAGCGCCAACGCGGTGTTTAGGGGTACAGGATGGCAGCTGAAGATAGAGCGGCGCGGATTATCCGCACGGTAATCGATGTACTCGAGCCGCAATTTGCCGTCGAGTTATGGGATGGCACCAGAATCGGCGAAACCGATGGCCCAATTCTTGCGATCAACGATCCCATGGTTGTGCGCCAGCTTGCCCTGAAGCCCAATATTGGCTCGATCGTCGAATTGTGGGTTTCCGGACAAATCGATGTCAAGAATGGCACGCTGTTCGACCTCGTCGAGCGAGGCCCCAAGGGTAAATTCAAGCAGAAGCTGAAGAGCCTGCCGAAATGGCAATTGCTAAAAGATGTGCCTTCGCTGCTGCTTGGCCGAAGCAAGGCGACAAGCTCCGGCCTTGGTGGCAAGGATCCTTATGTCAGCGGATCCAACAAGGAAGCCATCACCCATCACTACGATGTGTCGAACGCTTTCTATCAGCTCTTTCTCGACGAGCGCATGGTCTACACCTGTGCCTATTTCACCGACTGGGCCAATACGATCGATCAGGCGCAGGCCGACAAGCTGGAGCTGATCTGCCGCAAGCTGCGGTTGCAACCGGGCGACCGCCTGCTGGACATCGGCTGCGGCTGGGGCGCGATGTTGATCTATGCGGCGAAGCATTATGGCGTGACGGGGACAGGTGTTTCGCTGTCCGAAGCGCAGACCGCACTGGCGCGGGAGCGGATCAAAGCCGAAGGCCTCGAAGACAAGATAACCATCCACGTCAAATCTTACGAACACCTCGAGGGTCAGTTCGACAAGATCTCGTCAATCGGCATGTTTGAAGCGGTAGGCATAGCGCACTACGATACCTATTATTCGAGCGTGCGCCGGCTGCTGCGACCGGGCGGGCTTTATCTCCATCATGCGATTACGCGGCGCATGAAACGCAACAAGAAGACCTTCGGGCGCAAAAGCGCAGAGCACCTGGCGCTGGTGAAGTATATTTTCCCTGGTGGTGAGCTGGACCATCTCGGCATGACGGTGGAAAATCTCGAGGGCCACGGTTTTGAGGTGCATGACGTCGAGAATCTCCGCGAGCATTACGGCCGGACCTGCCGGATGTGGGCGGATAGGCTGCACGCCCGATTTGACGAAGCGATCGCCGAAGTCGGCGCGCCCAAGGCACGGCTGTGGCTGCTCTATCTGACCGGCTGCGCGCTGGCCTTCGAGCGGGGAACCGTGCAGATCAACCAGACRYTGGCATCCAAGCGCAAGCGGGGYWTATCTGCYGTGCCGCAGACGCGGGCTGATTTGTATCGGTAAATCATGCGGATTGACGGTCGCCAAGCTTATCTCCCCCCTTGTGGGGGAGAACGGATTTTCTTGGATTTAGCCTCTTCGCTAAATCCTTAGAAAATCCAAGAGAGGGGATTTAAACCGCATATCCTGTACCCCCTCACTTGCGATTTCTAGCACTTAGCAAGAGCTAAGATGCTGAAATCGCTTTCTCTCCCACGAGCGGAGAGATAATCACCTGTTGGTCCTAAGTCTTCTTGTTTTGCCTGTTGGCGATCAGATCGTCGACGACAGCTGGATCGGCAAGCGTAGATGTATCGCCGAGCGCGCCGAAGTCGTCCTCGGCGATCTTGCGCAGGATGCGGCGCATGATCTTGCCCGAGCGGGTCTTGGGCAGACCCGGCGCGAACTGTATCTTGTCGGGCGAAGCAATCGGTCCGATTTCCTTGCGCACATGTGCAACGAGATCCTTGCGCAGCGCATCAGTGCCCTCAAGGCCGGCCATCAGCGTGACATAGCAATAAATGCCTTGGCCCTTCAGGTCGTGCGGGTAACCAACGACGGCGGCTTCCGAGACCGTATCGTGCGAGACAAGCGCGGATTCCACTTCTGCCGTGCCCATGCGATGACCCGAAACATTGAGCACGTCATCGACGCGTCCGGTGATCCAGTAATAGCCGTCCTTGTCACGGCGGCAGCCATCGCCGGTAAAGTACTTGCCTTTGTAGGTGGAAAAATAGGTCTCGATGAAACGCTTGTGATCGCCATAGACCGTACGCATCTGGCCGGGCCATGAATCGGTGATGCACAGATTGCCGTCGGCGGCGCCTTCAAGCACATTGCCTTCGTTGTCGACCAGCTGCGGCTGCACCCCGAAGAAAGGCCGCGTTGCCGAACCCGGCTTCAGCGCGGTTGCGCCGGGTAGCGGTGTAATCAGTATGCCGCCGGTTTCGGTCTGCCACCATGTATCGACGATGGGCGAGCGTTTTTCGCCGACGACCTGATAATACCATTCCCAGGCTTCCGGATTGATCGGCTCGCCGACCGAGCCAAGGATGCGCAGCGACTTGCGCGAGGTCTTCGCGACAGGGTCATTACCGGCGCTCATCAGCGCGCGAATGGCGGTAGGGGCGGTGTAGAAAATGTTGACCTTGTGCTTGTCGATGACTTCCCAGAAGCGCGAAACCGACGGGTAGTTGGGAACGCCCTCGAACATCAGCGTGGTCGCGCCATTGGCGAGCGGCCCATAAACGATATAGGAGTGGCCAGTGACCCAACCGACATCGGCCGTGCACCAGTAGATATCGCCATCATGGTAGTCGAAGACGTATTGATGCGTCATCGCGGCGTAGACCAGATAACCGCCGGTGGTGTGGAGAACGCCCTTTGGTTTCCCCGTCGAGCCTGATGTGTAGAGGATGAACAGCGGATCTTCCGCCTTCATCTTCTCCGGCTTGCACTCGGGCTTCACGCTTAGCGTTTCCTCGTGGTACCAGAGATCCCGGCCCGGCGCCCAGCCGGTCTTGCCACCGGTGCGGCGTACAACCAGCACGTTCTTTACCCTGACGTGATGCCTGGCAGCGATATCGATCGCCTTGTCGGTATTATCCTTGAGCGGGATAGGCTTGCCACCCCGCATACCTTCATCCGAGGTGATGACGAAGGTGGATTCGCAGTCGACGATGCGGCCTGCAAGTGCATCGGGAGAGAAGCCGCCGAAAACCACGGAATGAACGGCGCCGATGCGTGTGCAGGCGAGCATCGCATAGGAGGCTTCGGGTATCATCGGCATGTAGATGGTGACGCGGTCGCCTTTCTTGACCCCGTGCTTCTTCAACACGTTGGCAAGACGGCACACCTGCTCATAGAGCTCATTATAGGTGATCTTCTTGTCGAGATAGGGATTGTCGCCTTCCCAGATAATGGCAACCTGATCGCCGCGCTTTTTCAAATGGCGATCGATGCAGTTGTAGGAGACGTTGGTGACGCCATCCTCGAACCATTTGATCGCGACCTTTCCCTGGAAAGATGTGTTTTTCACCTTGGTAAAAGGTTTGAACCAATCGATGCGCTTTCCGTGCTTGGCCCAGAACTTCTCCGGATCCTTGATGCTCTGCTTGTACCAGCTCTGATAGGTATCATCGTCGATGAGCGCGTCTTTCTTCGCRCTTGCCAGCACGGGATAAACCTTCTCGGACATCAATTTCCTCCAGAGCCTGAGATGACGGGCCTCCACC
>NZ_JBFUMG010000016.1:0-26213 GCF_054049495.1 Phyllobacterium sp. P5_D12
GTGCAGCGAATGCACATGACGCAGAGGATCGACGGTACGCTGTGCTGCTACCAATGCCTGGCCAATGACCTGGCCGCCGAACACGCGTTGCCAGCCGGATTGCGGGCTGCGACCTCGAAACAGGTTGTGTTCAAGCATCTCAAGGTCGAGTATGGACAAAAGCTCATTCATGGCGTCAGACATGATCGAAGTCTCCCGTTCGCGCGTCCAACGCTTGCAACAGGAACAGCAGCACAAGTCAAGCGCCGCATAATCGCAACCCGGAGGCAAATCATGGTTGAACGAAGCTCCCCGCAAGACATCACCATCGCCGGCGCAGGCTATGTCGGCCTCGCGACAGCGGTTGCGCTGAAATCATCGGCGCCACACCTTGCTGTCACGGTTATCGACGCGGCGCCCGCCGGCGTGTGGCGTAACGATACGCGCGCCTCGGCCATCGCTGCCGCCGCGAGCCGCATGCTGGACCGTCTCGGATGCTGGGAGGCGATCCTGCCGGAAGCGCAACCCATCACCGAGATGATCGTCACCGATTCGCGCACGTCCGATCCGGTACGGCCCGTGTTCCTGACCTTCAACGGCGAAGTCGAACCGGGCGAGCCGTTCGCGCATATGGTGGAGAACCGCGTCCTCAACGCATCGCTGCGCAAGAAGGCAGAAGAGCTTGGCGTAACCTTCATCGAAGGCGCGCCGGTGATCGGTTTCGAACATGGCGAGGCACATCTGACGGTCCGTTATTCCGACGACAAAAGCTTGCGCACCCGGCTGCTGATCGCGGCCGACGGCGTCAAATCCCGCCTGCGCGAGATGGCCGGCATCAAGGTCGTGAACTGGGAATACGGCCAGTCGGGCATCGTTTGCACCGTCACCCATGAGCGCCCGCATCATGGCCGGGCCGAGGAACATTTCTTGCCCGCCGGTCCCTTTGCGGTGCTGCCGCTCAAAGGCAACCGTTCATCGCTGGTCTGGACAGAACGCACCGCCGATGCAGAGCGCCTGATCAACGAGGATGATTTCGTTTTTGAAGCCGAACTCGAACAACGCTTTGGCTTGAAACTCGGTGAAGTCCACGTGGAAGGCGCGCGTAAAGCCTTTCCGCTCGGTCTTACTCTCGCTCGGGATTTCGTCAAGCCGCGCTTCGCGCTGGTGGGCGACGCAGCGCATGGTATCCACCCGATTGCCGGGCAAGGTCTCAATCTCGGCTTCAAGGACGCTGCGGCGCTGGCGGAAACCATCGTCGATGCCGATCGGCTCGGGCTCGACATCGGTTCGGTCGCGGTGCTCGAACGCTACCAGACCTGGCGGCGCTTCGACACGGTGCAGATGGGCGTCACCACGGACGTTTTGAACCGGCTGTTTTCCAACGACAACGTACCTGTCAGGGCGCTGCGCGATTTCGGTCTCGGCCTTGTCGAACGGATGCCGCGGCTCAAGGGATTTTTCATCCGCCAGGCCGCGGGATTGTCGACGACAGCCCCGAAACTGTTGCAGGGCCAGCCGATCTAGAGCGGGCGTGGATATTTGCGGTAGATCGCGCTTATCTCCTTGAGGAGTTCCGGCGGCAGCGTGATCTGGCTTGCCCATATATCGGTCTTCAGCTGTTCCATCGACGTTGCGCCGATAATGACCGAGGTCATGAACGGCCGTGTCAGCGCGAAAGCAATCGCCATCTGCGCCACATCGAGATTGTGCTTGCGGGCGAGTTCAATATAAGCGCGAACTGCAGGCGCCGAGTGTTCATTGTTGCGCCACAGACCGCCAGGCTGAATCGAGCCACGTGTGCCCGCCGGCGTTTTCCCATCGAGATATTTGCCGGTCAGTACGCCGGAAGCCAGCGTCGAATAGGCGAGAAGGCCGACATCCTCGTGATGGCTGAGTTCGGCAAGATCGAGATCGAAGACGCGCTGGATAAGGCTGTATTCGTTCTGCACCGAGGCAACGCGGGGCAGATCATGACGCTCGGAAAGTTTGAGCCATTGACCGATGCCCCAGGCCGTTTCGTTGGAAAGGCCGATGTGGCGGATCTTGCCTTCCCTGACCATATCGCCAAGCCCGTGCAGGGTCTCTTCGATMTGCCCCACGACCTGCGACTTGTCCTGGTTTTGCGGCGCATACTGCCATGCGGTACCGAAATGATAATGACCGCGGGCGGCATAGTGGACCTGATAGAGGTCGATATAGTCGGTCTGCAGACGCTTCAAACTGCCTTCCACCGCCTCTCGCACGCTCTGGCGATCAGGTGGGGTTCCATTGCGGATCCAGCTATTGCCGCCGCCGGAAATCTTCGAAGCCAGCACGAACTTGTCGCGCTTGCCGGTCTTCTTGAACCACGTGCCGATATAACTTTCGGTTTTGCCGTAGGTATCCGCGCTCGACGGAATTGCATAGACTTCCGCCGTATCCATGAAATTGATACCCGCATCCAGCGCATAGTCGATCTGGCTGTGTGCATCGGCTTCGGTGTTCTGTACGCCCCAGGTCATGGTGCCGAGGCAAATTTCAGTGACGTCGATATCGGTCCTGCCGAGTTTCTTCAGTTTCACGGGATTTTCCTGTTTGATCTTGGTTGATCAGTCGACTTGGAGGCCAAGCCTCTGCTTTAGCTTTCTGACACGCTGGCCGTAATGATGGGAGACAGGGACGGCAGCAGCGGCCTCCCCTACCATATCAATCAATTCGCACTTTTCCAGTTCGTTAAGCTGCTGGCGCAGAAACGGGGAAGTTTTTTCGATGACAGTTGCGGTATCGCCGACCTGGCTGAAAGCCCATTTCGCGTAGATCATCGCCTCGTCCGCCTTTTTGGGACTGCTGATATGAAGGACCACACTCCTTACGGCATCGAAATGACCATCCGTAATCAGCACATCTTCGGCGATGATCGCAAGGATCAATGTCGCTGCGGCAAGAACGGGGTCCTCAATCGCAGTCAGCGGCGAATGCTCAGCCTGCAGGCGTATTTTCCTGCGCCGGAAATATCCGCGCACACGCCCGGCGCTGTCGATAACGTCGCCCGCTGCCTCTCCCAATACCTTCAACCTGTACCACCAGAAGAGGCCGCCGCCGAGGAGCCCGAGAACTGCCAGAATAATATGCATGATCAAAACCCCTCTATGAAAAACTTCAGTTTAGAGGGAGGGAAATCTATCCGTAAATTAGGCGATGGAATAATACGGTGCCATGGATATGATACGGAACTATGCTAGCACGGAACCGTTATCGCCAAGCCTGGATCACGGTGCACCACACGTCTTGCAACAACCTCAACGAGGGAGATAGAAATGGACAGACAAGCAACAGCAATCTGGAAAGGCGCGCTGAAAGATGGTCAAGGCACGCTCGACACCCAAAGCGGCGCACTGAAAAGTCTTCCCTTTAATTTCAAGGCCCGTTTCGAGGACGAAAGCGGCAAATCCGGCACCAATCCCGAGGAACTGCTGGGCGCGGCCCATGCGGGTTGCTTTGCCATGCAGCTTTCGCATTTCCTGGCGGAAAACGGCACCCCGGCTGAAAAGCTCGAGGCCAAGGCGGTCGTGACGCTTGACCCGGCCAAAGGCGCGATCACCAAGAGCGCACTGACCCTGGTCGGCAATGTTCCGGGTATCGACGCTGCGACTTTCAGCGAGCTTGCCAACAAAGCCAAGGCCAACTGCCCGGTGTCAAAGGCGCTCGGCGCGATCGAGCTGACTCTGGATGCCAAGCTGGCTTGATTAAATAGGTCAGGGGCACCTCCTCTCCGTCATCCTCGGGCTCGACCCGAGGACCCACGGAAGGAGGTAAGAATACGTCAAACTGATCGCCAATTTAAGAATGGGTCCTCGGGTCAAGCCCGAGGATGACAGAGAGGAAGGGTCCTTCAGGGCAAATGGACCTCGCCAAAGCCCCCTGTGAGGCCGATTCTTTAAAAGATCAAATCAAACCCGCCGTTCCACCATCATTTTCTTGATTTCGGCGATTGCCTTGGCGGGGTTCAGACCCTTGGGGCAAGCCTGCGCGCAGTTCATGATCGTGTGGCAGCGGTAGAGCCGGAAAGGGTCTTCCAGGTTGTCCAATCGCTCACCCGTTGCTTCGTCGCGGCTGTCGATCAGCCAGCGATAGGCCTGCAGGAGAACAGCCGGGCCGAGATAGCGATCGCCATTCCACCAGTAGCTCGGGCAGGACGTCGAGCAGCAGGCACAGAGGATGCACTCGTAAAGGCCGTCGAGCTTGGCGCGGTCTTCGTGGCTCTGCAGCCATTCCTTGGCCGGCTCAGGTGAGACCGTCTTCAGCCACGGCTCGATAGAACGATGCTGGGCGTAGAAATTGGAGAGGTCCGGCACCAGATCCTTGACGACAGGCAGATGCGGCAGCGGATAGATCTTCACAGCGCCCTTGATCTCATCCATGCCCTTGGTGCAGGCGAGCGTATTGGTGCCATCGATGTTCATGGCACAGGAGCCGCAGATACCCTCACGGCATGACCGGCGCAATGTCAGTGTTGGATCGATCTTGTTCTTGATCCACAACAGACCGTCGAGAACCATCGGGCCGCAATCGTCGAGATCGACATAATAGGTATCGATACGCGGGTTCTCGCCGTCATCCGGCGACCAGCGGTAAATCCGGTACTCGCGCAGATTGTTTGCGCCCTGCGGACGATCCCAGGTCTTGCCGGGACGCATCTRCGAGTTCTTGGGAAGTGCAAGTTCAACCATAATATTTTGGTCTCTCTATTTGTTCTTTCGCAATCCCGGACGGAARACCGGTACCCGCTTTTCCTGGGATTGCTTTTAGTACACACGCGCTTTCGGCGCGATCTTGGCGAGACTGATGCCGCCATCCTCTTCCTTGAGCAACGGCTCAAGGTGAACAGGACGATAACCCAGCGTGACCTTGCCATCCGGCGCCAGCCAGGCAAGGCTGTGCTTGCGCCAGTTGACATCATCGCGATTGGGGAAATCCTCATGCGCATGGGCACCGCGGCTTTCCTTGCGCGCTTCGGCGGCAACGACCGTAGTGATGGCATTAGCCATGAGGTTTTCGAGTTCGAGCGTTTCCATGAGATCGGAATTCCAGATCATCGAGCGATCCGTAACTTTCACATCCGGCAGTTCGCTCCAGATCTGCTCCATGCGGCTTACGCCCGACTTCAGTGATTCCGAAGTGCGGAACACTGCCGCATCCTCCTGCATGGTCTTTTGCATCTTCTCGCGCAACACAGCGGTCGGAATGCCGCCATTGGCATGACGCAGGCGGTCGAAGCGGTCCATGATCTTCGTGACCGAAGCCTCATTGATATCGGGGATCTTGGCGTTGCGGTCGATCACCTGGCCGGCGCGGATCGCAGCCGCGCGACCGAACACGACAAGGTCGATCAGCGAATTGGAGCCGAGACGATTGGCGCCATGCACCGAGGCACAGCCCGCTTCGCCCACCGCCATCAGACCGGGCTGGATGCGGTCCGGATCTTCCTTGGTTGGATTGAGCGCTTCACCCCAATAATTGGTCGGAATGCCGCCCATATTGTAGTGAACCGTCGGAATAACCGGGATCGGCTCCTTGGTGAGATCGACCCCGGCAAAAATCTTCGCCGATTCCGAAATGCCGGGCAGGCGCTCGTGCAGGACGGCCGGATCGAGGTGATCCAGATGCAGGAAGATGTGATCCTTGTTCTTGCCGACGCCGCGCCCTTCGCGGATCTCCAGCGTCATGCAGCGTGAAACCACGTCGCGCGACGCCAGATCCTTGGCGGATGGTGCATAACGCTCCATGAAACGCTCGCCTTCGGAATTGACAAGGTAACCGCCCTCGCCGCGCGCGCCTTCGGTGATCAGACAGCCGGCGCCATAAATGCCGGTCGGGTGGAACTGCACGAATTCCATGTCCTGCAACGGCAAGCCCGTGCGCGCGACCATGCCGCCGCCATCGCCGGTGCAGGTATGCGCCGACGTTGCGGAGAAATAGGAACGGCCGTAGCCGCCCGTTGCCATGACGACCATCTTGGCGGCAAAGCGGTGGATCGTGCCGTCGTCGAGGTTCCAGGCGACAACGCCGGTGATGGTACCCTCCTCATCCTGGATGAGATCGAGCGCGAAATACTCGATGAAGAACTGCGCATTGTGGCGCAGGCTCTGGCCATAGAGCGTGTGCAGTATGGCGTGGCCGGTACGGTCGGCTGCGGCGCAGGTGCGCTGTACCGGCGGCCCATCGCCATAATTCATCATGTGACCGCCGAAGGGACGCTGGTAGATCTTGCCCTCTTCGGTGCGCGAGAACGGCACGCCGTAATGTTCGAGCTCGTAGACGGCGGCCGGCGCTTCCCGCACCAGATATTCCATCGCGTCCGTATCGCCGAGCCAGTCCGAACCCTTGACCGTGTCATACATGTGCCACTGCCAGGAATCGGCACCCATGTTGCTGAGCGAAGCGGCGATGCCGCCCTGCGCTGCAACCGTATGCGAACGGGTGGGGAAAACCTTGGTGATACAGGCTGTCTTCAGGCCTTGCTCCGCCATGCCGAGCGTGGCGCGCAGGCCCGCGCCACCTGCGCCGACGACGACCACATCGAATTTATGATCGACGAACTTATAGGCTTTATCTGTTGGTGCCATAGTAGAGTTTAAACTCCAAAGCTCAGCTTGAGGATCGCAAAGATGCAGACAATACCGACGCCAAGAGCGAAGAACGTATTGAGCATCAAAAGCACGACCTTCGCGCCTTCACCGTGTACATAATCTTCAATGATGACCTGCATGCCGAGGCGCATGTGATAGAGACCGGAGACGAGCACCATCAACAGCACAATGGCGGTCAGCGGGTGGGACAGGGCGGCCTTTGTCTCGACATAGCCTGCGCCATGCAGGGACAGGATCAGCCCGATGAAAAACAGGATCAGCGGAATATTGGACATCGCAGTCAGGCGCTGACGCCAGAAATGTTCCGTGCCTTCTTTCGCAGAACCAAGTCCGCGAACTTTTTTAAGCGGCGTGCGCATATCGCTCATATCCGCCTCCTCAAGCTATCGTGAATGCGGCGATCCAGACCAGGATCGTCAATGCGACGGAAAGAACGAGCGAACCCCAGGCCATCTTCGTGGTCGTGTCCTTCTCGAGGCCGCGGCCGGTATCCCAGATCAGATGGCGGATGCCGCCGATCATGTGATGAATAAGGGCCCAGGTGTAACCGAGCAGGACCAAGAGGCCGATCCATGAACCATAGACCATGTTGACGATGTCGAACTGCCGCTCGCTTGTCGCCGTCGCGATCAGCCACCAGGCGACCAGCAGCGTGCCGACATAAAGCGCCGAGCCGGTGATGCGGTGGACGATCGACATGACCATGGTTGGAATTGGTTTGTAGATTTGCAAATGCGGCGACAGCGGCCGGTTTGCATGTAGATTTGTCTTGCTCATAGCGTCCCCGAGGGTAGCGCCACATCTGATTAGACGGGCAGGGCCGAAAGGCTGGATAAAGGCAATTTAGAGGGGTTTTAATCCGGTTTTTGCACTGCGTCAAAGCCCCATTCCGCACCCTCATGCGGCGAATTGGCTTGAATAGCAAGTCAATAAGGTTTTTGCTTAAAATTCAATCGTTTAAAGCGGTAAAAACGCCTGTTTCAAGGGTCAAATCTGGCACGCGTGCCCTGCAAAAATAAATCGCCCGAGTCTCGAATAGCGGGCCCCAAGTCGGGCATTTATACGATAGTGGTACGCGACAGGACGGGTCGTTCTCAGGATATTTCCATGTGCGACAACAATCCGGAGTTGATCCGGATCATTGGTTGCCGAAGCGGATGATGAAACTGGTCCAGTCGGCGGGCGCCGCGACCTGTTCATAGAGCTTGCGGCCGTCTTCCGGCACGCGCGGCGCATTGAGCGAGAGCTTGGTCCAGCCGCGCTCTTCCGCTTTGTCCGCGAGTACATCGATCAATGCCTTGGCGATACCTTTGCCGCGATGATCGTGATGCACATAGATATGATCGACCTGACCGGCGCGCATGCCGGACACGGGCTCAGGCAGATCGTAGAAAATGACGAATCCGACAAGAGCGCCATCGAGCCGGGCGCCCGCGATTTCCGCCGTGCGATCGCGCAACAGGTTCTCGGCGTAATAATCGTCCGGACGGCGCGGTGCGCCCCGCTTCAACGCCTGGGCATAACTGGCGAGGAGAGGCGCGAACTCATGGGCATGACTGAGATGGAGCAAGGAAATGTCGATGGAGTGCTCGTCCGCGCTTTTCTTGGTCATGGTCGCATCCGTCCCTTTGTAGCTGCCTGAGCAGGGTGTTCTTCTACATCGGAGGATTGGTTGATTGCAGCCAGCGCGTCAACCTGCGCCGGGGATGAAAATCGATTTGATTAGGTTTTGAGCGGATGACAATTGTTAATAAAGGGTTAATCTTGGGCAGACGAAATTCGAGCATCCGAGGGCGGCCATGTTCCAGAAGAAGAATCTTACCTGCTCAGTGCTGGCATCGCTGGCGTTCGCAGTCAGTTCGCAGATTGCGGCGGCAGAAGAATTCAATCCCGGCAACAGCTATGGCGACGAATATGGCAATGTGGTCCTGCACGAAGCGGGGGGCCCGAAAATCATCTTTGTGGGTGCCGCCGCTGTGAAATCCGACAAGCTGGGCCGGGACATTCGGCGACAGGTACCGGTCTACAAACGTGGCAAAGGTCCGTCGGTAATCTCGCCAGTCAGCGATCCGCTCGTCGCAGGCGTCGTCCCAGCGCCAAATACCGGGGGTTGCGACAGCCCGTTTGTTACTCGAGGGCGAGGCTACATGTATGGTCTCGACCGCAACGAAACGGCGGTTCTTGGCTATCCCGGCTGCGAATAGAGCGTCCTTGCATCAAGATTTGATTTGCCTCTGTTAGCTGCGCCCTGTATTGGGGCCGCTTTCAAAGAGGTAGTAATATGGCCCGCAGCTCCGACGGCGCACTCGTCATGTTTTCCGGCGGGCAGGATTCGGCGACTTGCCTCGCCTGGGCACTATCGCGCTTCGACCGCGTCGAGACGGTCGGTTTCGACTATGGCCAGCGGCACCGGATCGAACTCGAGGTGCGCGGGCAATTCCGCAGTGCCCTTGCCGGGAAATTTCCGCAATGGGCTGCGCGGCTTGGCGACGACCATATGCTGGACGCAAGCATCATCGGCCAGCTTGGATCGACAGCCATGACCCAGGATATCGCGATCGAGATGGCGGAAAACGGCTTGCCGAATACGTTTGTGCCCGGCCGTAATCTGCTGTTCTTCACACTCGCCGGTGCGCTGGCCTATCGCCGTGGCCTGCGGGTAATCGTAGGCGGCATGTGCGAGACCGACTTCTCCGGTTACCCCGATTGCCGCGATGACACGTTGAAAGCCCAACAAGTTGTTCTGTCGCTGGGGCTGGACCGCCGCATCACGATCGAAACGCCCTTGATGTGGCTCGACAAGGCCGAGACCTTTGCACTGGCGCAAGATCTCGGCGGCGAAGCTTTGCTGGATCTGATCGTCGAGCACACCCATACCTGCTATCTCGGCGATCGTTCGCAGCGGCATGAGTGGGGCTATGGCTGCAACGGCTGTCCGGCCTGCGAACTGCGTTCGAAAGGGTGGCAGAAGTTCAAGGCGGAGGCCGCATGACCTACGCCGTCAAGGAAATCTACCTGACCCTGCAGGGCGAGGGCAATCATACGGGCCGCGCTGCCGTGTTCATGCGTTTTGCCGGTTGTAACCTGTGGTCCGGGCTTGAGCGCGATCGCGAAGAAGCGATCTGCAAGTTCTGCGATACGGATTTCATCGGCGTGAATGGTCCGGGCGGCGGCAAGTTTAAAACAGCAGACGCTCTGGCTGACGCGGTGGCTGCAGCCTGGCCCGAGGGCGGCGGTGGAAAGCCCTATGTCATCTGCACCGGCGGCGAGCCCTTGCTGCAACTCGACACTCCGCTGATCAACGCCTTTCACGCGCGCGGTTTCGAAGTAGGTATCGAGACCAATGGCACCATCGCGGCGCCGACGGGTATTGACTGGATCTGTGTATCGCCCAAGGCAGCCGCACCGCTCGTTCAGACCAGCGGCAACGAGCTCAAACTGGTCTTTCCACAGAAGGAAGCCGAGACGTATCCAACACGCTTCGAGCAGCTCTCCTTCGAGCATTTCTATTTGCAGCCTCTTGACGTCATCGGCGATCCGGCGCAAACCGCCGCGCATGTGGCATCTGCAGCGGCCTATTGCCTCGCGCATCCGCTTTGGCGGCTGAGCACGCAGACACACAAGATACTGGGTTTGCCTTGAGGTAAGCCCTTTGTTTACCGCAATTCCGATTGCCAAAACCGTTACACAGTTTTGCTGGAATTGCTTTTGCGGGCGCCTGTATTGCGCCAATGCGAACGAGGAAAACCATGAGAATCTTCAACGAATTTACGTTTGAAGCGGCACATCATTTGCCGCACATCTTTCCCGACGGACACATCAATACGCGTCTGCACGGACACAGCTTTCGYGTCCGCGTGACGCTGGAAGGGAAACCAGATGCGAGGACCGGCCTTATCTCCGATCTTGGCGCTGTCAAAGGCGCCTTCGACAGCGCGCACGAGAAACTCGATCATCGCTATCTCAACGAGATCGAAGGGCTTGAAACACCAACGCTTGAAAACATTGCGATGTGGCTGTGGCGGCACTTTGCATTGTCTCTGCCCGGTTTGGCCGAGGTCGGCGTCTACAGGGATACCTGCGGCGAGGGCTGCGAGTACCAGGGCGAGTTCGAGATGGAAAGGAAAGCAGCATGAGTCATTATGCAGAACAGGCGACGATGCTCGGCAAGGATGTCAAAATCCCGCAGCATCCGGATGAGGCCGTCCTCGATGCCGTCCCGAACCCGCAGGCTGGAACGCTTTTCCTGGCACGCTTCGCCTGCCCGGAATTCACCTCGCTCTGCCCCGTGACTGGCCAACCGGATTTCGGCCATCTGGTCATCGATTATGCTCCGGACCAGACGCTGGTCGAGTCCAAATCGCTGAAGCTGTTTCTCGGCAGTTTCCGCAATCACGGGGCTTTTCACGAAGACTGTACCGTCGGAATCGGCAAGCGTATCGTCGAAGCGGTCAAGCCGCTGTGGCTGCGCATCGGCGGGTATTGGTATCCACGCGGCGGTATTCCGATCGATGTGTTCTGGCAGACCGGCCCGGTACCGGAAGGCCTATGGCTGCCGGACCAGGGTGTCCCGGCCTATAGGGGGCGGTGAAATCGGCACTGCAGGATAAAGTGAAAGCGGGCGTCGCTCTTTGCCCTCTCCCTTGTGGGGAGGGAGGCTGCGTAGCAGCAGGGAGGGAACCTTTTAAAGGTCTACCCMTTGATTCGGATTTTGAGGAAAGACCCCTCCCCTGACCTTCGGTCCGTCCCTCCCCACAAGGGAGAGGGGAAGGGCAGAGCTAGCTTACTTCCACTCTCTGATATCGACAAAATGTCCGGCAATCGCAGCGGCTGCCGCCATGGCAGGCGAAACAAGATGCGTGCGGCCCTTGAAGCCCTGACGGCCTTCAAAGTTACGGTTCGATGTCGAAGCGCAACGCTCGCCGGGTTTCAGACGATCATCGTTCATCGCAAGGCACATGGAGCAGCCGGGCTCGCGCCAGTCAAAACCCGCAGCCTTGAAAATCTTGTCGAGCCCTTCGGCTTCCGCCTGTTCCTTGACGAGTCCCGACCCGGGCACGATCATCGCATCGACGGTTGCAGCAACGGTGCGGCCCTCGACGACCTTGGCGACAGCACGAAGATCTTCGATGCGGCCATTGGTGCAAGAGCCAATGAACACACGATCAAGCTTGATATCCGTCATCGGTGTGCCGGGCTTGAGACCCATATAGTCGAGCGCGCGCCATTTCGATGAGCGCTTGGTCTCATCCGGAATCTCGTCCGGGTTCGGCACGGCGCCTGTGATGGCAATGACGTCTTCCGGTGACGAACCCCAGGAAACAATAGGCGGTAGATCGGCTGCATTCAGAACGACGACCTTGTCGAAATGCGCACCCTCATCGCTCTGGAGGGTTTTCCAGTATTCGACCGCCTGTTCGAACGCTGCGCCCTTTGGAGCGCGCGGCTTGTCCTTGACATAGGCGAAAGTCGTTTCGTCCGGTGCGATCAGACCTGCGCGGGCGCCACCCTCGATCGACATGTTGCAGATGGTCATGCGACCTTCCATCGACAGCGCGCGAATGGCTTCGCCGGCATATTCGATGACATAGCCGGTACCGCCCGCAGTACCGATTTCACCGATGATGGCAAGGATGATGTCCTTGGCGGTCACACCAGCCGGCAGCACGCCATCGACACGCACCAGCATGTTCTTGGCTTTCGACTGGATCAGCGTCTGGGTTGCGAGAACGTGTTCGACTTCCGATGTGCCGATACCATGCGCCAAGGCGCCGAAAGCGCCGTGGGTGGAGGTGTGGCTGTCACCACAGACAATCGTCATGCCCGGCAGGGTAAAGCCCTGCTCTGGCCCGATGATGTGGACGATACCCTGACGGATATCCTTCTCCGAATAGTATTCGACACCGAAATCCAGCGCATTCTTGGCAAGGGCTTCGACCTGGATACGGCTTTCATTGTTTTCGATACGCTTGGTCCGGTCCGGCGAGGTCGGTATGTTGTGATCGACGACGGCGAGTGTCTTTTCCGGATGGCGAACCTTGCGGCCGGTCAGTCGAAGACCTTCAAAAGCCTGCGGGCTGGTCACTTCATGGACAAGATGGCGATCGATATAGAGAAGGCACGTGCCGTCCTCCTGACTATCGACCAGATGGTCATCCCATATCTTGTCATAAAGTGTGCGTGGCGCAGACATTGCGATATCCTCAGACTTTCCAATTATTTCGTGGACATATGCACTCGAGGTCCAGTTACGTCAAGAAACAAGCGAAAAAAGTAATAATCCGGCGACAAAGCGCCGCTGTTTCCTGGATTAACGGCGATTCAAACGGCGTTCCAGCCAGCGCAGCCCGAGTGACAGGCTGATTGTCAGAACCAAGTATATATAGGCGACGACGGAGTAGGTTTCAAAGAAGCGGAACGAGCCCGAGGCATAGACCTTGCCCATCTGTGTTACGTCGACGACGCCGAGAACCGAGACAAGCGAAGAATCCTTCACCATCGAGATAAAATCATTGCCGTAGGGTGGCAGGATGGTGCGGATCGCCTGCGGCATGACGATCAGCCGAAACCGTTGAAACCGCCTGAGGCCCAACGCTTTCGCGGCTTCGATCTGCCCCTTGTCGACGGCTTGGATGCCCGCCCGGAAAATCTCGGCGAGAAAGGCCGCGTAGGCCAGCATCAATGCGATGATCGCGCGCCAGAGCAGCGAGAAATCGCGAACTTGCAATGGATCCAAAAGCCCTGCCGACTGCAGCGGCTGCGTCATGAAATTGCACAGCCAGACTGCGGCTGGCGCGCCGACAAAGGCGATATAGAACAGCAGCACCAGCAAGGGGATGCCGCGAACAATCTCGACATAAAACCGCGCAGTCTGCCTGACTGCAACCTGTTCTGAAAGGCTCATCACCGCAAGAAGAAGACCGAAGGCCGATGCGAGAAAGAAAGCAAGCAGCGAAACCCACACAGTAATCCAGATGCCCTGCGAGACCGTCGTGAAGACCTGCCCGTAGATCGGGCTGACGAGAATGGCGATGCCGAGTGCAACGGCAATCATCCCCGCAACAAGCAGCCACCACGGGAAATCATTCTTCTCCGAAGGTCCCCTGCTCTTCGTGTTGTCCGGCACTTTCGGGATTACTGCCCGAGTTTGTAGTCGAGGAACCATTTCTTGTTGAGCGCATCGAACGTGCCATCAGCTTTCAGCGCGGCAATGGCTGCATTGACTGGCGCGACGAGGTCCGAACCYTTCGGGAAGATGAAACCGAAATCCTCGGCGCCGAGCGGCCCGCCGATCAGCTTCAAGGCACCGCCGGACGCATCGACATAGCCCTTGCCTGCCGTGCTGTCAGTAAGGACGAGATCGACATCGCCGGTCTTCAGCGCCTGGATGGTCGCGCCGAACGTCTCGAAAAGTTTGATGCGCGGGTTCTGCTCATTGCCGTCCAACACATTGTAGACGGCCACATAGAAATTGCTCGTACCGGGCTGCGCACCGACGAGTGTATCCTTGGCGTCGGCGAAGCTTTTCGGATCGGTAAAACGGTTTTCGTCGCCGCGCACCAGCATGAACTGTTCCGACCGCATATAGGGTTCTGAGAAATCCACCTTCTGCTTGCGCTCGTCATTGATGGTGATGCCGGTCATGCCGATCTGGTACTGATTGTCCGCAACGGCCTGGATCATCGCGTCCCAGCTGGTGTTGAGATATTCGACTTTGAAGTTAAGCCGTTTGGCAATCTCATTCATCGCGTCATACTCCCAGCCGACAGCCTTGCCCGTCTTCGGGTCGACGAATTGCAGCGGCGGATAGGCATTTTCCGTCACGACCGTGACTTTCCTGCCGCCAAGATCGGGCAGCTCCGCGGCCAAGGCAGAAAACGGCGTCAGGGCGAGTATCAGCCCTGCCAAAAGAACGGATCGCAAGTTCATCTCAAACCCCTGTCACGTGTTTGCGTCGGAAACAGATTTCACCTTGTCATTGGCGCGTCAATCCCCGCAAGCATCTCTGTTCCTTCTGCGCCCGCGCAGGCAGATGTATTTTGCGCCGCAAACAAAAAAGGCGGCCCGAAGACCGCCTTTTTCAAAATGATAGGGACCGCGCTTATTCAGCGGCAGGTGCCTTGGCAACAGTTGCTTCCGAGACAGTCTCGGCTGCACCAGTTGCAGGAACTGTTGTCTTGTTCTTGCGGTTGTCTTTCTTCTCGACGATACGGGCGGCCTTACCGGTGAGGCCACGCAGATAGTAGAGCTTGGCACGACGTACCTTACCGCGACGAACGATATCGACGCCTTCGACCAGCGGAGAAATAACCGGGAATACGCGCTCGACGCCTTCACCATAGGAAATCTTGCGAACCGTGAAGTTCTCGTTGATGCCAGCACCGTTGCGGGCGATGCAAACGCCTTCATAGGCCTGAACGCGGGTACGGGTACCTTCCGTCACGCGGACATTGACACGAACGGTGTCGCCTGGGCGGAAATCCGGGAGCACGCGCTTGGCTTCGATTTTTGCTCTCTGTTCGAGATCGAGCTGACGAATAATATCGACGGTCATCGTCTTCATCCTTTGTTTTTCAAACAGTCAGAGCGCTCGACACTTGAAACATAGCAACATGGCCACATTTCTATGCCTCCGACGAAGCAGGAGCGAATTCACCATTCATTGATTAATGGACCGGGTATTTCCCGAGTTGGCGGGCTGATACACCATAAAACCCGGTTTGTCACCTACACAGACGATTCTTTTTGCTTGGCTATTTCTGTAATGAAGCTCTGTGCGCCTGCCAAAGATCAGGCCGGCGCTCCTTCGTCAACCGTTCCGCTTCTGCACGCCGCCATTTATCGATAGCGCCGTGATTGCCAGAGAGGAGCACATCGGGGATGCGTCGCCCTTCCCATTCCTGCGGCTTGGTATAGTGCGGATGTTCAAGAAGGCCGGTCTCGAAACTCTCCGTTTCACCGGACATGACATTGCCCATCACTCCCGGCAGGAGCCTGACGATCGCATCGAGGACGACGATTGCGGCAGTCTCACCGCCGGAAAGTATGTAGTCGCCAATCGAGATTTCTTCGAAATCCCGAGCCTCGATCAGCCGTTCGTCTACCCCTTCGAAACGTCCGCAGAGCATGATCGCGCCCGGTCCCGCAGCGAGTTCCCGTACACGGGCCTGGGTCAAGGGCTTGCCGCGCGGGCTCATGTAAAGTTTCGGACGCCCGTCAGCCACATGATCGACCGCGCGGGCAAGAACATCCGCCTTCATGACCATGCCAGCGCCACCGCCAGCTGGCGTGTCATCGACCATGCGATGCTTGTCGGTGGTGAAATCGCGGATCTGCACCGTTTCCAGTGACCATGCCCCGTCCACAAGCGCTTTTCCGGCAAGCGACACCCCGAGCGGTCCCGGAAACATTTCCGGGTACAGCGTCAGCACAGTGGCGCGAAAACCGCCTTCAACCGTGGTCATGGCTGCTTTTTCCCGCCATCCTCGCCGCCGAGTTGCCGGCGGCGTTCCTCATCTTCGTTTTCGTCGGGAATGAGACCCGCGGCGGCAGGATCGATAATGATATGACCGGCCTTGATATCCACATGCGGCACCGCGAGCAGCGTAAAAGGGATCAGCATCGGGCGCTTTCCCGGTATGGTCAGCTCAAGCAAATCGCCGCCGCCGAAATCGAACATCGCCGATACCTTGCCATGCTTGTTGCCTTCGGCGTCGATCGCCTCGAGCCCGATCAGGTCCGAGTGGTAATATTCGTCCTCATCCAGATCCTGCGGCAGTTGCGAGCGGTCTATGAACAAAGTCGTGCCATTCAGCGCCTCGGCCATATTCCGATCGTTCACGCCGCGAAAGCGCACGACGACCACCGTTTTCGCCGGGCGTATATCAAGCACCTCGAAAGGCCTGCCGGTAACGTCATAAAGCGGTCCATAATCCGCCAGCGCCATTGGATCGCCAGTGAAAGTTTTCACCCTGAGCTCCCCGCGCGTGCCATGCGCCGCGCCGATCACCGCCAACTGTACCGGGTCGTTCAACTTCGCCATTGGGCTTCTTCCATCTTTTTCATTCAGCCCGAATTAGAGCAAAGCCGAGGCAAATCCAAGGACGAAACGACTCTGTAAGAAGTCATGTGGCATTGTCCGGGCGAATAAGCTGAGGAGCGATGCCATGGGCGTCCAGCCACAAAACGAGCAGTTTCTTGTTTCGGCTCGACCGGATTTGATCGACGCTCGTGAGAATTGGCTGAAATCGCTGAAGAATACACGGCGGCTGGCAGCGAACACATTGGAAGCATATGAACGCGACACACGCCAGTTCTTCCAGTTTCTTACCGGACATCTCGGCGAACCTCCAGCACTGAAGGACGTGGCAACGCTAAGGATCGCCGATCTGCGTTCATTTCTGGCACGGCGGCGCAATGACGGCGCCGGTGCGCGTACGCTCGGCCGCGGGCTTGCGGGCATACGCTCGTTCCTGCGCTTCCTCGAAAAGCAGGGCATGGCCAACGCCGCCGCTTCCATCGCCATGCGAGCGCCGCGCCAGCCGAAATCGCTGCCTAAACCTCTGACGATGGTGGATGCACGGCGTGTCGTCGAGAAGGGCGAACAGCTGAACGAAGAACCATGGATCGCCGTGCGCAATGCCGCGGTCCTGACCCTGCTTTACGGCTGCGGCTTGCGTATCTCCGAAGCGCTCGGCCTCGACGGCGGCGCGCTGACCGATCCGGATGCGCGCTCGATCCTGATTACCGGCAAGGGCGGCAAGACGCGCATGGTACCGTTGCTACCGGTCGTACACCGGGCCGTTGCCGAATATCGCGCGCTCTGTCCCTACGATCTCGAAGAGGGCAAGCCGCTGTTTCGTGGCGCGCGTGGCGGCGAACTGCACTCAGCCATTATCCAGCGTGACATGCAGAAGATGCGCGGCGCGCTCGGCCTGCCGGACACGGCGACACCGCACGCCTTGCGCCATTCATTTGCCACGCATCTACTGGGACGCGGCGGCGATCTGCGCACGATCCAGGAGTTGCTCGGCCACGCCAGCCTGTCGACGACGCAGGTCTATACCGGCGTCGATACGGAGCGATTGATGGAAATTTACGCCAAAGCGCATCCCCGCGCCTGAATACGGACAATTTAGCGGCGGAGATTAACGCTTTCTCCGCAGGCTTACGGATAGATACCAGGCATGAACGACACCGATAATCTCACTTCGCTTGATCATATAGCAGACAGCCTCCTGCGGCTTTGCCTGGTACTGAGCTGGCTGCTGTTGGCTTCGCTCTTCGTGGTGTCTTTCAGTGTGACACGCGCCAGAGCCGAAGAGGTCTCGTGCGGCGGCCATGATCTGATCGCGGAAATGGCAAGGACCGATCCGGCAAAGCTTGATGCCTTGCGCAAGGAGGCCGCGGATACCGTAAACGGCAAGGGTCTGCTGTGGAAGATCGAAAAGCCTGGAACACGGCCATCCTATCTCTACGGCACGATGCATCTGACCGATCCGCGCGTTCTCAAGCTTTCCGACGCGGCGGAGACCGCCTATCGGGGTGCCGATACCGTCGTGATTGAAACAGATGAAGTCCTCGACCCGAATGCTCCAATGAAGGTCATGGCCGAAACGCCGGAACTGATGATGTTCATGGACGGCGATACGCTGGACAAGGTCATCCCCCACAACAAGCTTGAGACGGTGAAAACTGCGCTTTCTGAGCGGGGTATCTCGCTCGCTGCCGTCAATCGCATGCAGCCCTGGATGCTGACCAGCATGCTCGCCATGCCGGCATGCGAATTCGCTCGCAAAGAGGAAGGTGCAGCCTTTCTCGATATCAAGCTGGCGGAAGATGCCAAGGCGCAAGGCAAGCAGATTGCCGGGCTCGAGGCTATCAAGGATCAACTCGGCGCCATGGCGTCGCTGCCAACACGGTTTCACATCGACGGATTAATCGAAACGCTGACGCTCGGGTCGAAACTTCCGGATGTCTTCGAAACGATGACCGTGCTTTATACACAAGGCGATATCGGCATGATATTCCCTCTGATGCGCTCGGTATCTCCCGATGGCACCGAAAGCGGCCAGAATTATGCGGAACTCGAGGAGAAGATGGTCAATGCGCGCAACCGGACCATGGCGGAGCGCGCGTTGCCGATCATTGACAAGGGCAATGCCTTCATTGCCGTCGGCGCGCTACACCTGCCCGGAGAGCAAGGTCTTGTTTCCCTGCTGAAAAGCAGAGGCTATACAATCACTGCCGAGCAATAATTCGACCAAGTATTGACGCATATATCCGGCATCAATCCAAAACATCGCTGATCGATGATCTGGCAATTCCGGAACTTTCTGGACCGATAGTCGTTGTTCTCCTCGGAATGGTACTGAAAAGTCATGGAGGACACGAAATGACATACGATCCAAACCTGCAGCGGCCGGTGACTACTGATCCGCTGGATCCGGCACGTCCCAATTCTACGGTTGTGACGAACAAGAGCGGAGGGAGCGGTTTCCTTATAGCTGGTATCATCATCGCCGCCTTGGTTATTGGCGGCTATTACTTCCTCAACCGTAGCGACGTTGGTATGAGCCCGACCGCTCCAACACCGCCTGCTGCGACTGACACGACGACACCGGCACCGGCACCGGCTACACCTGAGCCGCCGGCAGCAACTGCACCTGCACCGACAGCTCCGGCTCCTGCCGAACCTGCTCCGGCACCAGCAGCGCCAGCGCCGGCTCAATAATTAGCGAGAGCATACAAAAAAGGCCCGGATATCCGGGCCTTTTCGATACGGTTGAAAAGTATGATTACATGTGGATCGGCTTGAAGAAAGTCGCCAAAGCAGCTTCGCGCACGGCTTCCGACATGGTCGGATGAGCGTGCGTCGTGCGCGCCAAATCCTCTGAAGAACCACCAAATTCCATCAGAACAGTTGCCTCGTGGATCATTTCACCAGCGCCGTAACCCAGAATATGAACACCAAGCACCCGGTCGCTCGCCTTGTCCGCCAGAATTTTCACAAAACCATCGGTGTGCAGCATGGCACGGGCACGGCCGTTGGCCGTAAACGGAAATTTGCCAGCTTTGTATTCGATACCGGCCGCCTTCAGCTCTTCCTCCGTCTTGCCGACAGATGCCACTTCAGGCTGCGTATAGACCACGCTCGGAATCGCGTCATAGTTGACGTGACCCACCTGCCCCGCAAGGATCTCGGCAACGGCAATGCCCTCATCCTCCGCCTTGTGCGCCAGCATCGCCCCCTCGACGACATCGCCAATGGCATAGATCCCCGGGACATTCGTCTGCCAATGATCATTGATAGCGACACGTCCGCGATCATCGACCGCAACGCCGGCGTCCTTCAGGCCCACACCGTCCGTATATGGTTTGCGGCCCGTCGAGACGAGCACTACATCAGCGTCGATGGTTTGCGCTTCGCCGCCCTTGACCGGCTCGAACGTAACCTTTGCGCCTTTCCCGGATTTTTCTACACCGGTCACCTTGGCACTCATCTTGAACTCGATGCCCTGCTTTTCCAGCATGCGCTGGAATTGGCGCGAGACTTCGCCGTCCATCGGTCCGAGAATCTTGTCCAGATATTCGACGACCGTGACCTTCGATCCGAGGCGAGACCAAACCGAGCCAAGCTCAAGCCCGATCACGCCGCCGCCAACCACGACGAGGCGCTCCGGTACTTTTTCGAGCTCCAGGGCGCCGGTCGACGATATGATGACTTTTTCGTCGAATTCGACATTGACGCCAGGAATGCCGGCGACATCCGAACCGGTAGCGATGACAATGTTCTTTGTTTCGATCTCCTGAACCGTGCCGTCTTCGGAAGTCACGGAAACCTTGCCGGCCGCTAAAATCTTACCCGTACCCATGAACGTATCGATCTTGTTCTTCTTGAACAGGAACGCAACGCCATTCACGTTGGCCTCGACCGTTGCATCCTTATGGGCCAGCATGGCAGGAAGATTGAGCTTTGGCGTGCCGACATCGACACCTAAAGTGGCATGGGAATGACCCGCCTCATGGAACACTTCCGAGGCATGCAGCAGTGCCTTTGACGGGATGCAGCCGATATTGAGGCAGGTTCCACCGAAAGTAGGGCGCTTCTCGATCACCGCGGTCTTGAGGCCAAGCTGCGCGGCCTTGATCGCGCATACGTAGCCACCCGGACCTGTTCCGATGACAACGACATCATATGCCATGATTGATTCCTTCTCTTGCGACGTTGCCCAGCAAATTACTGTTCAGGCACGCATTCTTTAAAGCGGAAGACTTCCCAGGGAAAAGTCTCGATGGGTTTTTCAAGTTTGAAATTAAAGCTGCTCATGGAGCTGGAAAAATCCGGCAGGAGCAGAGCCTGCGCAGCTGGTTCCTTGGCTTGCGGCAGAAGGTCGGCGTCGGCTCCCTCCTTCAAGGCATAGATGACGCCACGCCAAACGGTACATGCCTTCAGTTCATCACCTGTAACATCGCCAGTGGGGCACTTGTACATGATGATGCCGTTGGGTCTTGCAATGCCCTCATTCCACATGACCACGCCATCGAGTTTCAGATCGCTGTCATTCATCTCGATGGAGAATTCATTCGATGTCATGACAGGCTTGTCTTCGGGAACATGCTTGAACCTCAGTGTAAAAGCATCATCCCTGTCGGTGTAGATCGCACGATCCTGCGTGCAGGCGGCAAAAGCCGGAGCAGTAATCAGAGCCGACCCCAAGAGCGCAGCCAGAATAAGTGCAGGACGGGAATGAACGTTCGAATCCATCGATATTCTAACTCTCGGGTGTGGACACGACAGTGCCAACTAACCTCCCTTACGGGAGCAAAAGCCAGCACCGTCGTATTTATTAAAGATCGAGAACAAGACGCTCCGGATCCTCCAGGCTCTCCTTGACCCGAACAAGGAAGGTCACTGCTTCCTTGCCGTCGACGATGCGATGATCGTAGCTCAGCGCCAGATACATCATCGGACGAATGACAATCTGTCCGCCAACGACCACCGGCCGATCCTGGATCTTGTGCATGCCGAGAATACCCGACTGGGGCGCATTGAGGATGGGGGAGGACATCAGGGAACCGTAAACGCCGCCATTGGAAATGGTGAACGTACCACCCTGCATGTCAGCCATAGACAGCGCACCATCGCGTGCAGCCTTCCCGAGGCGGCCGATTTCCTTTTCGATCTCGGCGATCGACATCTGGTCGGCATTGCGCACGACCGGAACGACAAGGCCCCGATCCGTGCCGACAGCAACGCCGACGTGAGCGAAGTTCTTGTAGATGATATCGTTGCCGTCGATTTCCGCGTTGACCGAAGGTACTTCCTTCAGCGCATGCGTTACGGCCTTGGTGAAAAAGCCCATGAAGCCGAGCTTGACGCCATGTTTCTTCTCGAAGATTTCCTTGTAGCGATTGCGCAGATCCATGACCGCCGACATGTCCACCTCATTGTAGGTGGTCAGCATGGCGGCCGTGTTCTGTGCATCCTTCAACCGGCGCGCAATAGTCTGACGCAGACGGGTCATCTTCACCCGCTCTTCGCGCGATGCATCGTCAGCGGACGATGCGGGACGAGCCACAACAGGCTTGGGTGCTTCCGCTGCGGCGGGCTGGGCTGTGATCCCTTTGGCAACGGCATCAAGCACGTCACCCTTAAGCACCTGTCCGCGCTTGCCGGACCCTTCGACCTGAGAGAGCGAAACACCTTTCTCGGCAAGGATCTTGGATGCAGCAGGGGAAGCCGGCATCTCGCTTGGTTTGCGTTCGGTAATGGCCGGCTCACCGGCGACTTCGGCGGTCTTTGCTTCTGCTTCCTTGGTCGAAGCAGCACCAGCACTGCCCGAGGCCTGCGCGGTAGCTTCCGGCTTTGCCTCCGCCTTCTTGGCGGGAGCAGCTACAGCGCCATCGCCGGAACCGATCATACCGAGCAGGGCACCGACCTCGACCGTATCGCCCTCCTTCGCAGTAATTTCAGCGAGCGAGCCGGCAGAAGATGCCGGCACCTCGATCGTCACCTTGTCGGTTTCGAGTTCGACCAAAGGCTCATCAACGGCAATCGCATCGCCGACATTTTTGAACCATTTGCCAATTGTCGCTTCGGAAACGGATTCGCCCAGCGTTGGGACGCGGATTTCGGTGGCCATGTTCTCGTTCTTCCGTTGATCGTGATCTGTTGGGGTTAGGACCTATTACGAACCCAAAGCATCTTCAAGGAACGCTTCAAGCTGTGCAAGGTGTTTGGACATCAGGCCTGTTGCCGTCGAGGCTGCCGCAGGACGTCCGGTGTAACGGACGCGCTGATGCTTGGCATCGATATGCGCGAGGACCCATTCCAGATAGGGATCGATGAAGGCCCAGGCGCCCATGTTTTTCGGCTCTTCCTGACACCAGACCATTTCCGCGTTGCGGAAGCGGGAGAGTTCGGTGATCAGGGCCTTTGCCGGGAACGGATAGAGCTGCTCGACACGCAGGAGATAGACATCGTCGATGCCGCGCTTTTCGCGCTCCTCGTAAAGGTCGTAGTAGACCTTGCCGGAGCACAACACCACGCGGCGGATCTTCGAGTCCTTCTGCAGCTTAATAGGCTGATCCTTGAGGAGCTGCGCATCATCCCACAGCAAGCGGTGGAACGATGAATCGCCCGTGAAATCACCAATCGAGGAGACGGCACGCTTGTGACGCAGCAGGGATTTCGGCGTCATCAGGATAAGCGGCTTGCGGAAATCGCGTTTCATCTGACGGCGCAGGATATGGAAGTAATTAGCCGGCGTCGTACAGTTCGCGACCTGCATATTATCTTCGGCGCAAAGCTGAAGATAACGCTCAAGCCGGGCCGAGGAATGTTCCGGCCCCTGACCTTCATAGCCATGCGGCAGAAGGCAGACGAGGCCCGACATACGCAACCATTTGCGCTCGCCGGACGAGATGAACTGGTCGAAGATGACCTGCGCGCCGTTGGCGAAATCGCCGAACTGAGCCTCCCACAGGGTCAGCGCTCGCGGATCCGACAGCGAATAACCATATTCGAAACCAAGCACGGCCTCTTCCGAAAGCATCGAATTGATGACTTCGTAGATAGCCTGGCCCTTCTGCAGATTGTTGAGCGGGATGTAACGCTTCTCGGTGTCCTGATCATAAAGCACCGAATGACGCTGGCTGAACGTGCCGCGCTCGACATCCTGACCGGACAGGCGCACGGGATGGCCTTCCGTGACCAGCGAGCCGAATGCCAAAGCTTCGGCAGTGGCCCAATCGAAGCCTTCGCCGGTCTCGATCATCTTGGCGCGATTATCCTGGAAACGCTGAATTGTCCTGTGCACATTGAGCCCAGGGGGAACTTCGGCGAGCTTCCTGCCGATTTCCTTCAACGTCTTCACCGGCAGGCCGGTCTTGCCGCGCCGCTGCTCATCAGCATTGTCGGCCGTACGCAGGCCACTCCACGCACCGTCAAGCCAGTCGGCTTTGTTCGGCTTGTAATGCTGGCCAGCTTCGAATTCCTGTTCGAGATTTTCGCGCCATGCGGCCCGCATTTTTTCGAGGTCAGCGTCGGTGATGAGCCCTTCGTCGATCAGCTTCTGCGAATAGACCTGGACTGTCGTCTTCTGACTGCGGATCGTCTTGTACATGATCGGCTGCGTGAATGCAGGCTCATCGCCTTCATTGTGACCGAACCGGCGATAGCAGAACATGTCGATGACGACTGGCTTATGGAACGTCATGCGATATTCGGTGGCAATTTTCGCCACATAAACAACGGCTTCCGGGTCGTCACCATTGACGTGGAAAATCGGCGCTTCAATCATTTTTGCCACATCAGAGGGATAGGGCGAGGAACGCGAGAAGCGCGGATTGGTGGTGAAACCGATCTGGTTGTTAATGATGAAATGTACCGTGCCGGCAACGCGGTGGCCGCGCAGACCTGACAGGCCGAGACATTCGGCGACAACGCCCTGACCGGCGAACGCCGCATCGCCATGCAGAAGCAGCGGCATGATCTTGGCACGTTCGGACAGCGGCACAATCTCATCGCGGTCGCGCCCGACAATAAGATCCTGCTTGGCGCGCGCCTTGCCCATAACGACCGGATTGACGATCTCAAGGTGCGARGGATTGGCGGTGAGCGACAGGTGGACCTTGTTGCCGTCAAACTCGCGATCCGACGACGCACCAAGGTGATACTTCACGTCACCGGAACCTTCCACGTCATCCGGCGTATAGGAACCGCCCTTGAACTCATGGAAAATCGCGCGGTGCGGCTTACGCATGAACTGGCTGAGAACGTTGAGCCGGCCACGGTGCGCCATGCCGAGAACGATCTCCTTCAGGCCCATGGAACCGCCGCGCTTGACGATCTGCTCAAGCGCTGGGATGAGCGACTCGGCACCATCGAGGCCGAAACGCTTGGTGCCCTTATACTTGACGTCGATGAACTGCTCGAAACCTTCCGCCTCGATCAGCTTCGACAGGATGGCCTTCTTGCCTTCCGCCGTAAAAGCGACGCCCTTGTCAGGACCTTCGATGCGTTCCTGAATCCAGGCCTTTTCCACCGGATCGGAAATATGCATGAACTCGACGCCGATGGTCGAACAATAGGTGCGCTGCAGGATGTCGAGCATCTGCGGGATCGTCGCATATTCGAGACCCAGCACATTGTCGATGAAGATCTTGCGGTCGTAGTCGGCCGGCGAGAAACCATAGCTCTCGGGCGACAGCTCGTTATAATCTTCCTTGACTTCGGCAAGGCCGAGCGGGTCAAGTTTGGCATGCAGATGACCACGCATGCGATAGGCACGAATCATCATGATCGCGCGCACGGAATCGCGGGCAGCATGGATGATATCCGAATCTGACGCTGGCACCTGAACGGCAACCGCAGCGCCATTGGTTACAGCTGCGCCGTTGGTACTCTTGGCCTTCAACTTGTCGGTGATGTGCTTTTCAACTTCGCCCCAATTGCCATCGAGCGCTGAAACGAGCTCGCCATTACTGGTGATTGGCCAGTTTGGCTTCTCCCAGGAAGCGCCCTTGGCATTGGCGATAACGTCARCCTTGCTGTCGTTGAGGTTGGCGAAGAATTCCTGCCATTCGGCATCCACCGATGCCGGATCCTGCTCGTAACGCGCGTGCAATTCCTCGATATAATTGGCATTGMCGCCATAGAGAAATGAGGTGAGAGCGAAAAGATCGTTGGCCTGTTCTTGACGTGCCATGTTCGTGACCGGAGCCCTGCTCCGTCTCCTTTTCTGGTGGTTGACCGGGGCGCCTACCGTCCCGATCCGTTCTCGTTATACTAATGTCTCAGCCCTTGAGGACTTCGACCAATGTCTTGCCGAGCTGCGCTGGCGAAGGCGAAACGCGGATACCCGCGGCTTCCATCGCTGCAATCTTGTCTTCCGCGCCGCCCTTGCCGCCGGAGATGACAGCGCCGGCATGGCCCATCGTGCGTCCGGGAGGAGCCGTACGCCCGGCAATGAAACCAGCCATGGGCTTCTTGCGGCCACGCTTTGCTTCGTCGGCAATGAACTGCGCTGCATCTTCTTCAGCCGAGCCGCCGATTTCACCGATCATGATGATCGATTTGGTCGCTTCGTCGGCAAGGAACAT
>NZ_JBFUMG010000017.1:0-26212 GCF_054049495.1 Phyllobacterium sp. P5_D12
GCTATGGCATGAGGGGTGCCTGTCTTTATACCGGCTACTGCCCCTCAATCAGCTTCAAGATGCGTTTCCCGAGATTTTCGGCCACGCGTTGAGAGACAATATTCGTGAAATTGAGAAGCAAGGCCGATGCTCCATCGTCAGCCATCGTCCAATCCGTTAATGCTTCGGCGTACAGGCCGTCTTTTCGCATGCGCGCAGAAAGCAGGCGATCTGACTGATYGGCTTGCAATCGCAAGATCAGGTGCATTCCCCCCGGTTGGGAATCAATTCGCATGTGTTTCCCGAGTACGCTTTCCAGGCCTGCTGCTGTCACTTCCCGACGCTCGGCATAAAGCTTGCGCATTCGCTGGATATGGCGCGCGAAATGGCCTTCCGTTATGAAGGCAGCGACCATGGCTTGAGTAAGCTGGGGGCTGCCCCCTGCCAAAGCTTGGCTGATTTGCTCAAACCGCTCGATTTCCGTTTCCGGCACAACAAGATAGGCAAGCCGAATGCCCGGAAAAAGCACCTTGCTGAAGGTGCCTGAATAAAGGACCCGCCCATCACGATCCAAGCTCTTCAATGCGGGCAGGGGACGACTAACATATCGATACTCTCCGTCGTAATCGTCTTCAATGACCCATGCTCTATTTCGCGCGGCCCAATCTAATAGCGCCAAACGCCGGGGTAGGGATAAAGACACGCACAGCGGACTTTGGTGTGCAGGCGTGACCACAGCCGCGCGCGCCCGTGGCGCCGCTTTAACTCCTTCGGAAATGACCACGCCCTCCCGATCTACTGGCACATGGATGGCTGCAATAGTCATATGTCCCAGGATTTCTCGTGTGGGCGGGTATCCGGGGTTTTCAAGCCAGACGCGATCTCCTGCCTTCAATAACGCGTGAACGATCAACTCAATGGTATGACGGTATCCCGATGTCACGAATACCTGAGATGGCGAGCAGGCAATACCACGCGAAACTTGGAGATATGCGGCGATTTCGGCGCGTAGTACCTGCAAGCCGTATACTGAGGGGTGGATCATGTCAGATGGCTGCATGGCACGCACACACCGCGCACCCAACCGCGCCCAGATCTTTCGAGGAAACGCATCCAAGGCAGGCAGACCCATTTGAAACGGCAGAATGGAATCCGGACGAAAACTAACGGCAGCAATGCCGCTATTGGACGGGGGCATCGGGCTTGGAATAGGCGTTTGCGGTTTGAGGCCTGGTGTCACAATGGTCCCCGCCTGGCCGCGAGCTTCAATGTACCCCTCAGCGGCCAACAAGGAATATGCTGCCTCAATAGTCCCTCTTGCCAAACCCAATTCTTGGGTCAGCGCCCGTGCCGAGGGTATCCGGTCACCCGGCTTCAACAATCCGCTGGCAATGGCGGTGCGAAACCGATCGTAGATCTGTCGGTAGAAAGGTGCGGCGGCCGCTGGATCCAACGGCGAGATGGTGCTGTTCTTCGCGTCGGTCATGGGCCAGTCAATCTTCCAGATGAGTTAAAAGCCACTGTACCATAGTGCACACTCATGGATCAGTTCTAATTTCCATTCATGGACCTTTGGTGCTGGCCACTGGGTTTGTAGGATGAATGCTCCATTCGTGCTTCAAATCTGTCGTGCAGAGTTCGGGCGTGAGCGGCAAAAACTTAGCGGAACTCGGAAATGGATAGATGATGAAAATATTGCATGTTAGTTGCAGCCCTCGCGGGCAAGCCGCCGAGAGCTATCGGCTCTCCCAGAAAATCATCGGCTTCATGCTTCAGAAAGAGCCCACGGCCATCCTGGTAAATCGCGTGATCGGTGGCGGCACCATACCGCCCGTCGATGAAGATTACGCTATTTCCCAGGGATCCTCCGCGGACGTATCCCAGGAAGGTTCGATGACCCGGTCTGAAGAGCTCATTCTGGAACTGGAGAGCTCGGACGTTGTGGTGATCAGCACGCCCATGCACAATTTGACTATACCCGCCACCCTGAAGGTTTGGATCGACCATATCGTTCGAGCGCGCCGGACATTCAGTATGACTGCGGAAGGAAAAGTAGGCACGCTGCGCGACCGTCCAGTTTTTGTCGCCATAGCCTCGGGCGGACGATTTTCTGGGGAGCGTGCGCGTCAACCCGATTTTCTAACCCCGTATCTAAAAGCCATTCTGGGCATGGTCGGACTGCATGATCTGACTTTCTTCTCCGTTCAAGGGACAGGTTCAGGTCCAGATGCCGTAGCGGAAACCAGAACCAAGACAGACCAGGCGCTGCAAGAGTATTTTTCTTCGTTTTATCCCCGCGCTCAGCAGGTCGATCGGAGAGTGCCAGCGAACGCCGCCCAGTAGATGTCAAATAATCCAACTTTGTGAAGGCTCATCGTTCTCTTAACGAAACGCGGATCTCACAATACAATACAAGGATTTTAGTGATGAATAATCATACACACTACGCAAAGACTTCGCCTGCAGGTGACAAGAATTTCGGAGAAGTGCGGCTTCCGCGCCGACCTCCAATGAAATCCAACTTTGTTTGGACCATGCCTGTGGCCGCTCTGTTTTTTATGGGCAATGGCAGCGGCGCATTCGCCGATACTAGCGACGTCAAAGGTCCGGCGCCAGTGGTCGTGGCAAAGTCAGGCGAACATTGCAAAGATGATCCGAACTGCTTCAACCGCATTCATTACGCGGTAAAGCCTGTTGCCCATGTACAGCCCGGCCAGACATTCATACYTGAAACCCGCGACGGGCTTGATTCTGACCTGAATTTCCTGTCGACGCCCGAAGACGTCGCGGCCGTAGACCTCGACCGCTGCCATCCGCTGACCGGCCCTGTCTATATTGAGGGAGCAAAGAAAGGCGACTCCATCGAGGTGACGGTAATGGACATCGCGCCGGATGATTTCGGTACGACCACGATCGTGCCGGGCTTCGGTTTCTTACGGGATGTATTTACCGAACCGTACATCGTTCACTGGGAGCTGAATCGCCTTGAAGCGCATTCGAAGGACATGCCGGGAATTTCGGTCCCGATGAATGCGTTCATGGGCACCGTGGGCGTACTCCCGGACAAGCCCGAGCTCGACAAATGGCTGAAGCGGGAGAAGGCGCTGGCAGATGCAGGCGGGGCCGTCTTGACACCGCAACCGGTCGAAGCCCTGCCGGCTGATCTCTGCGGCGTCGATGGCACAAACAAGGATGAGTGCGTGCGGACCGTCCCGCCGCGCGAGAATGGCGGCAATATTGACTCCAAGGAAACTGTCGTTGGCACCACGCTGCACTTCCCCTGCTTCATCGATGGCTGCGGACTCTTTGCCGGCGACGTTCATTTCGCTATGGGCGGCGGCGAGGTGGCTGGCACCGCGATCGAGATGGGGGGCAGGGTAACACTCAAGGCCAAAGTGACCAAGGGCGGCGCTTCGCTGCTTTCGACTGTGCATTTCGAAGGCGGCTCGCAGCTCAAGGACCTCGCTCCATCGAGTTTCTACGCGATCTCCGGGCTGTCGCTTAAGCCCGAAGGTGCGTTGCCGGTGTTTGCCACCTATCTTGGCGGCGAAAAGATTGCGCCACTTGCCAATCTCTCGGAGGATTTAACCCTCGCAGCACGCAATGCCACGCTCAACATGATTGATTTTCTGGTCAAGACGAAAGGGCTAACTCCCGAACAGGCTTACGTGCTGACCAGTGTGGCCGTCGATCTTAATATAGCGCAGGTCGTCGATGTGCCGAACATGGGTGTTACGGCGATCCTCAATCGCGACGTGTTCAAGGAGCAATGAGGATGGACAGGCGCGCTTTGCTGACACTGGGAACGGGTTTGGCCGTATCTGTGCTGACCGGATATACGCCGGCTATCATGGCCACCGACAAGCGCAAAGGCCCTGCCGGGCTTTTGCTCGCCGATATGGAACCGGACGGCCTGACGAAGACCTACCGAAAATACCGCCTTCTGATCATCGGCCAGCGCGATGACGGCAAAGCCACCGCTATCGCCCAATCGGTGGTCGATGTTCTGGCGCGCTTTCTATCTGCCTCGCGCTCCAAGCTGGTCCGTGCTGCAGACACGAGGCGTATCGGCGTGCTCATCGGCACACATCAACAGGATATTGGTATCATGACGAAGGAGAGCGCCGAGGCGCTCTTTCTCGCCAAGGCACCGTTCACCGATATTCGCAACGTGCCGCTAAGGTCCATTGTCTCATTCGGAAGCCACGTCCTGGTCTGCCGGACGGATTTTGTGGCACGCCACTCTTACCTCGTAGCCCAGACATTGGTGGAGCACCAAGACTTACTCCCCACACCTGCCGACGCACCGAGCGGAATTGTCCCGGTGCACCCAGGATCACAGGCCTATTTCGGTCCAACTTGACCAGACGTTTTCTAGGCATACGAAGTGAGGCGTTAAACGATGCAGGTGTAAACGAAAGTTTAGGCAATCCAGCTTCCGTCTGGTCGGGTGACCGCTCATGCCTGAGAACGTTGTGCAAGATGTTCTTAAGGGCCTCAATTTCGATGGCATTTATGGTCGTTTCACTCGCGATTCTTCCCCAGATAGTCTGCCCACATCTGCATCAGTAATTTTCGCTTTTTGCATAGCATCCCCGCGGCGATAAGCTCGCTCGGTTTGATCACCGACGGTGTGGGCAAGTGCCATTTCGGCAATGTCCCTTGCAAAGTCTGTTTCTCCCGCCTACCCAGTCCCTGAACGCACTCCGGAAACCATGAACTGTGTATCCCGTCACGTTCAAACGCCGCATCAGCATCTCCATCGACATGTTGGAAAGCGGCCTGTTGGATTTTTGGCCTGGGAAGACGAAATCAGACTGGCGCCAGATCGCCAAGACCCTTGATGATCTCAAAAGCCTGGGTAGACAAAGGTACGCGGTGCGGCCGGCCCGCCTTCATCCTTGCTGCTGGTACTGTCCAGTCTTGATTGTCAAAATCGAACTCGTCCCATTTGGCGCCAAGCACTTCGCCCGAGCGAGCAGCCGTCAGTATGAGAAATGTCAAAGCGCGCGCTGCCATTGCATCCCGCTTTACCAGGCGGCCGACAAAGCCAGGTACATCGGAATAAGGCAAAGCCGCATGATGGCCACGGGACAGGGTCTGTCTTGGAGGTAGAATGCTTTTCAGATGACCGCGCCATAGCGCGGGGTTCTCGCCGCTTCTCCAGCCGTGAGCCTTCGCGTAATCTAGCACGCGTTCGATTCTGCCTCTCACGCGAGATGCCGTTTCGGGTTTCTGTTTCCACACCGGAGAGAGAACCGCAAGAACATCGTTGGTGCCAATCTCGGATACCTTCAGTTTTCCTATTGGCAAACAGTAAGCATCACCCAACGTCATGCGCCATTGCGCTCGATGTTTCTCGTTCCGCCATTGGCTTTCCATGGAGGCAAGGAAGAGCTCCGCACATTCGCCGAACGTTGGTTCGTCAGGGCGTTTCGCAAGCTCGATCGGATCGCCGCCCTCCGCAACGATCGCGCGATATTCTTCAGCGCGTTTTCGCGCAGATGCCAGCTTTACGGCGGGATACGCGCCAAGTCCGGCAACACGGCGTTTACCGTGCCGGTTGAACATAAAGAGCCAGCTTTTCGTACCCTCTGGTTTTACATTGAGGTATAGCCCGCCACCGTCGCTGTACGACCTGCTTCAATGCGGTCTGATCGCGCGAAAGTATCGGACAACTTGTGGATGGAGCGGGGCATAGAGTGCACTTCTGTCTGCACTTTTGTGCGGAGATGTGGGAAACCATCCGAGAACGGTGAAAAACAGATGTTTAATAAGTAACTGATAAATCAATATGTTAAGAAAAGAATGGGGAATGCGTAGAAATCGACAGATACGGCACTTCGGTGGACTCCCTCTCCGCCATAACTTCCTACGAATTCGCTGTCCGCTCACTGATTTCAGTGTAGAATACTCTCATGAGTGAAGCTAAGCCTTTGTTTGCAATGCTCCGCCAATCGGCCCGGCCCCGCGTTGTCGATGCCCTGGAACGGCTTGTTCGCGAAGCGCCGGATCGCAAGCTGAGCCGTATCAATGCGCTGGCTTTCGCTGCCAGCGAACAACTTGACGAAGAGCAGACGATCAGCGCCTTCCTGCAGGCATCACGTCTCGGCCTGTTCGAAATGTCGTGGAATGTTCTTTGCCCTGGCTGCGGTGGCGTTCTGGACGCTAATACCTCGCTCAAGACCGTGCAAAGCGATGAATACACCTGCGCGCTCTGTGCTGCCGGCTACGAGCCGACGCTCGACGAAATGGTAGAAGTCACCTTCACCGTGACACCGCGTGTGCGCCATATCGAGGCTCACAATCCCCACCAACTGCCAGCCGTGGAATATTTCCGTCAGGTTTATTGGGGTTCGGGAGTCGATTTGCCGGACAACGATTTTGAGGAAAAAGTTGACGAGTTCATTATTGAGTCGCTTGAACTACCCGCCGGAGAAAAAGCGGTGATATCGCTGCATTTGCCACCAGCCTTCATTATTGTCTTTGAACCGGTGACCCACGCAGCTCAATTTTTGGACGTGACCGGCGAGCCGACCAAGGAACGGCAGACTGTATCGCTCGTATTTGACCGTACGCACCGGCACAGCGAGACAATCGCTTTGCGCCCCGGTCCCTTGCGAATATCAGTCGAGAATCACACCGACGTTCGCACGCTTCCGTCGGTGTGCCTGGCCAATGATGCTCTTCACACAATGCTCGGCAAGCGCCGCCCGTTCCTTACCGCCAAGTCCCTACTCTCCAATCAGACATTCCGCGACATCTATCGTACCGATACCATCGACGTCGACCAGAAGCTGCGGATTACCAGTCTCACGTTCCTTTTCACAGACCTACGCGGTTCGACGGAGCTTTACGAGAGGGTGGGCGATTTGGCTGCATTCGATCTTGTGAAGGCTCATTTCCGTGTACTCAATGAGATTGTCGGCGCAGAGGCAGGTGCTGTCGTCAAGACGATCGGCGACGCGGTAATGGCGACTTTTCCAACACCCGACCGGGCATTGGTGGCGGCGATGCGGATGCGTGATGCCATGCTGCGACTCAACAAGGAACGTGGCAGCGAAGATCTGCTTCTGAAAATCGGCATTCACGAAGGGCCGTGCATAGCCGTCAGCCTCAACGAGCGCCAGGATTATTTCGGACAAACTGTCAACATCGCCTCGCGGGTCCAGCACCTCGCAACCTCGCGCGAGATATTCGCTACCGGTTCGGTACTCAATGATCCGCGTGTTTCCCATGTTCTCACGGATCATGGTCTCAAGCCGATGTCGCAAACCGTTACTCTTCGCGGCATCACGGATCAGATCAGTATCTTTACAATTCCCTGAACCCAATGCTCACATCCGTTTGCCATGTCGCTGGCTGTGGGGCGACGACACAGGGAAGATTTTGACGCAACCCTGTCAATTCCCGCCAAGACATGAGTGACAGATAGAACCGGTTTCCGATGGCTTTCAGGCCATCGATTCTGGTTAGTCCCAATTGTTTAAGGACAGAACAGCCAAATAAGTGCCTAATACAGCCACAAAAGCCGCAAAGGCAAAGTGAGGGCATAATCATGGGTTCAATATCGATCGCGTTGGTCGACGACCATCCGCTTTTGCTGGCTGGCGTGGTCAACCTCTTTGAAGTAAATGACGATTTTACGGTTGTCGCCAAGGGCGCTACTGCTGACGATGCTCTTCAAATAAACAAAAAGCTGCGTCCGGACGTTATGGTCCTCGACCTGTTCATGCCCGGCAACGTCTTTGACGTAATTACTGAGATCGTCACGAAATCGGGCGGCACAAAAGTGGTGGCTTTTACCGCCATGACCGCAAGCGATTATGCAGTGCGGGCCCTTAACGCTGGTGCCAGTGGTTATATCTTGAAGGGCAGCACCGCCGAAGAACTCATTCAAGGCGTAAGGGCGGCCCATAACGGCGAAACCTACATCACTCCAAGTTTTGCCTGCAAGGTGGTCGAGGCCTTGAGAATTGCTTCCTTGCGACGGATGTCTGCGGGTCCCATCAAGTTGAGCATACGTGAGGAGCAGATCGTTCGCCTATTGCTGAGAGGGTTTACTAATCGCGAAATTGCCGTCGGGCTGGGCATCGGAGAGAAGACTGTCAAAAATTACATGACAATTCTGATGCAGAAATTGCATGCCCGAAATCGGCTCGAAGTTCTCATTGCCGCCCAGAAGCTCGAGGTCGGCGGTCAACGAGAGCCAATGTCGCGCCACTAAACCGTCTTAAGCCGAGTTGCTTTCCAGGGAGACCGATACGATCAATTGCGTATCATTACCGCTGCGCTGCTGGAACTGCACCGAACCGCCGAAGGCTTCCACACGGTTACGGATGCCTTGAAGTCCCAAGGGCCTTGTGCGCACCGAGGCTCCTTCCGCCCGCACCAATCCCGGCCCCGCATCGCTGACGACAACCGTAATGGTTTTTCTGTCCGCCGAAGCCGTGACTTTTTGGCCCAATCCGGAAGCGTGCCGGAACGCATTGTTGAGCCCTTCTTGAACGACACGGTAAAGGCAAATTTTCAATGGATAGGCAACATTCTCTGGCAGGCCAACGTAACTCGCGCTGACAACTGAACCGGTCGCATACTCGTGACGTTCCACAGCAACACGAAGCGCCGCTTCGAGCGACATGTTCTCGATCTCTGGCAAAACGAGTCCTGTCGAGAGTTCGCGCAGCTCCGTAAGCACTTGGCTTGCCAGCCGCGAGGGATGAAGTTCCTGAGGCGCGTTTTTCGGCAGATCTGACCCCATCGTCGGGCCGGAAGAGCCGCCTCCAAGCCTGAGGATCAAAAGACTGAGCAGCTGAACCGGTCCGTCGTGCAGGTCAGAGCCAATGCGGTTGAGCAGCGTCTCATTGGATTTGGTAGCGTCCATACGGGCGTGGTCGGCAGCCTTTCGAAGTTTTTTATTCTGTTCAGCCAACGCCTGCGCATTGGCCAACTGGGACTTCAGCGTCACTCGCTGGCTTTCGATGACATTGCTCGCGCGCCTGACGATGAGAAAAAGCAGCCCCATGATTGCCAGCGTGGTCGCGCCGACTATGGCCCAGGTATGGCGCTGAGCGCGGTTGCGCTGAACGATAAACTGTTCAGCCTCCTCGTAAAGTTCTCCGACAGCGATTACATCGTGTGAGCCCGGGCGATAAATAGGCGCGTAGATTTCGATCAAAGATTGATGGTCACCCAGCGTGATATCTCCTTCGTCGTTATGTCCAACTTCCAACTGCGAAACGACTGTCCCAGCAAACGCCTTGTCGATGTCGGTCGATGGAAGTCGCTTTCCCATCAGGGATTTGTCTGTGCTGTAGATGACTGAGCCGTCCTGGCGCCATATCCGGAATCCTTCGACGCGCTTGGAGAGTTCAGTCCCGATCAAAAGTTCGTCGAGTTCCTTCTGCCGGTCGGTAGGAACCCTCGGCCCATCCTCGGTCTCCTCCACATGGCGGGCCAGAAATCCCTCAACATAGAGTGCTCCGGCTTCTACACGGCTCCGAAGCTGGTTCGCTGCAATCTGCGAGCTTAGCCATTCGCCCAGTACCGCCATTGAACCACAGACGATGAGCGTCGCCACAATTAGGAATTGCGATGTCAAACCCAGGCTGTGCCAATGTTGGAACAGGGTATTGGATTTTGAAGGACTACCTCCATCCTTAGGGCCATAGGTCACATTTTGGTCCGGGCCCAAAGTCCCACCTTCCCGCCGACGAAAGTCTGTGTATTTGACTGGACCTTCCGAACTATCAAGTTCGCTTCCCCCCTTACATTATCCGACCATCGAAACTCGTGCCGAAGTTATTTTGAACCAGTTTGTCCCTTTGTTCTGCGAACGGTCAAGAGAAACCAAGTTGAGGGTCAAAGTAAATGCGTCGGCATGAGCAGACGTAAGGCGAAACATCGTCCAACGCGGCGATTTCTTATGTGTCTAATGGGAGAGTAACATGGTCAGCTATATTCGTTCGGATCTGGATTTCATCCTGGCGCAAATCAAAATCGCCGAGGCACATGCCGGAGGACAACCGCTCTATGGACCAGGTGGTCTGATTCCCACCTACAATCTGGCTTGGGGTCTGCGCACCGTCGATGGCAGCTACAACAACCTGCTGCATCCCACATGGGGATCATCTGACCAACCGTTCCCCGAAGGACTAGGCACGGATTTCCGGCCTGCCGATGGCACGCCACTCGACATGGACGGCCCGGGCGGCCAACCCCCAATACCCACGTCGCCCAATTACAATCCGTCAAACAATCCCAACTCGATTGTCGTTGATCCGGCACTGCGCACCATCTCCAACCTCATCGTCGACCAAACGCTCGGCAACCCATCAGCAATACTGACCGCCCTGCAACGCGCCGGCACCGTAACACCGGCTAACCAGATGGCCATAACGGCCCAAATATCCGCTGCATATGCACCGCTCAAACCGCTGTTCGATGATCTAGGCGATGCCGAGCGTGCCTATGCCAACGCTTCCGCCGCAGCTGCAGCAAGCCCTGGCAATGCCGCGCTTCAAGCTGCAGCCGCCGCCGCATTACAAGATGTCACAGACGCGCAGACGGCTCTCGATGCTGTCGACGACCCGCTGATGACGCTCCTCGGCACCTATGGCGTTGAGCTTGAAGGCGCCAACGTCTCGCTACCGAATATCGCGCCCGATGAAGGCCTGTCAGCCCCGTTCAATTCCTGGTTCACGCTGTTCGGCCAGTTCTTCGATCACGGCCTTGACCTCGTCAACAAGGGTGGTAGCGGCACCGTGTTCATTCCGCTGATGCCGGATGATCCGCTGTACGACCCCACAAGCCCGACCAACTTCATGGTGCTGACCCGCGCAACCGTCGGCCCAGGCGCTGATGGTATCATGGGCGATGATCCGACAACCGTAGGTATTAACGAAGGTGCAGACGATACGCGGCCGGTCAATACCACGACGCCGTTCGTCGATCAGAACCAGACCTACACATCACATTCCTCGCACCAGGTGTTTCTGCGCGGCTATGCGCTGAATGCCGCAGGCGATCCGGTATCAACCGGCAAGCTGATCGAAGGCGTCAATGGTGGCATGGCCACATGGGCTGACGTCAAGGCGCAGGCCGCCGATCTGCTAGGCATACAGCTTGTCGACTCCGACGTCGGCAATATTCCCCTGCTCGCCGCCGACCAGTATGGCAACTTCATTCCCGGACCTAACGGTTACCCGCAGATGATCTTCCCGGGCGCCACACCGGGCACCTTCATTATGGTCGAGGGCGATCCCACGGCCAACGGCGGGCTCGGCGTTCTGACGGCCGGCGCCGTCCGCACCGGCCACGCCTTCCTCGCCGACATCGCCCATAGCGCCGTGCCGACGGGGCTGGCCGATGGCGACATTGAAATCGGTCTGGGCAATCCAGACAACTCCCCTACTAATGGGCAATACGACAACGAATTGCTCGACGCGCACTTCATCGCCGGCGATGGCCGCGCCAACGAAAATATCGGTTTGACGGCCGTCCATCACGTTTTCCACTCGGAGCATAACCGTCTTGTGGAACACACAAAGGCCGTCACCCTTGCCGATGCTGCAACTATGCTCGCCAACGGCGCTTCACAGGCCGATGCAACGGCATTTCTCAATGAATGGCTGATTGTTGACGTTGCCACAGTTCCTGCTTCGGTCGACGGATTGGTCTGGGATGGAGAACGCCTCTTCCAGGCCGCCAAGTTCGGCACCGAGATGCAATACCAGCATCTCGTGTTCGAAGAATTCGCCCGCAAGATTCAGCCTAATATCAACGTCTTCCTCGTCCCCGACGGGTATGACGTCACGATCAATCCGGACATCGTGGCCGAGTTTGCCCACGTGGTCTATCGCTTCGGCCACTCGATGCTGACCGAGACGATCGACCGCTTCGATCCGAGCTTCACCGACCATGACATCGGCCTGATCGAGGGCTTCCTCAACCCGCTCCAGTTCGAGACCAACGGTACCGGCGACGTCGTCGACGCCAACATCGCGGCTGGCGCCATCATCCGCGGCATGACCCGGCAAGCTGGTAATCAGATCGACGAATTCGTTACCAGTGCCCTTCGCAACAACCTTCTTGGGCTTCCACTGGATCTGGCTACCATCAACCTGGCGCGCGGTCGTGATACCGGTGTACCGTCACTCAATGAAGCGCGGCGCCAATTTTACGAGGCCACGAACGAAGAATCCCTGCTCAAGCCCTATGAGAGCTGGGTCGATTTTGCAGGGCACCTCAAGAATGAAGCCTCGATCATCAATTTCGTCGCTGCCTATGGCACGCACTCGCTGATCACCGGCGAAACCACGATCGAAGGTAAACGTGACGCAGCACTGACGCTCATTACCGGCATCGCCACCGGTAAATTTGCCGTCCTCGCTGGCTTTGTGGTTCCGGCAGACGCCGTGGACTTCCTCAATGCAACCAACGCCTATGCCGGAGGAAATCTAGGCGGGCTCAATAATGTCGATCTATGGATCGGTGGACTTGCCGAAGAAACTATGCCGTTCGGTGGCATGCTAGGCTCGACCTTCAACTTCGTCTTCGAGACGCAGATGGAAAAACTCCAGAACGGTGATCGGTTCTATTACTTGCAGCGGCTTGACGGCCTGCACCTGTTTAGCGAGATGGAGGGCAATTCCTTTGCCTCGCTGATCATGCGCAACACCGACGCAACGCACCTGCCGTCTGACGTATTCTCGACGCCCGGCCTCATTCTCGAGATCGATCAGACCAGACAGTACAATGATGGCTTGGGTGAGACCCCTGGTGCCGACGGCATCCTCGACGACGATCCTCTTACCGCTACAAATGAAGCCGCAGACAACCTCGGCAACGATCCGGCCGGTGGCGGTATCCTCACGCCACTCGTCATCCGCAATAATCCTGCGACCACCGGTACCGACACCAACTATCTGCGCTACACCGGCGACGAACACGTCGTGCTGGGCGGCACCGAGGGTGCCGATATCCTGATTGCCAGCATCGGCGACGACACCCTGTTCGGCGATGGCGGCAACGACAGGCTCGAAGGTGGTTTCGGCAACGACATCATCAACGGTGGCGCCGGCGACGACATCATCCGCGATGCAGGCGGCGACGACAACATCAAGGGCGGCGACGGCCACGATGTGGTCAATGCCGGCAACGGGCTTGATCTCGTGCTTGGCGGCGCTGGGCAGGACTTCGTTGTTCTCGGCACCGACATGGGTTCGGAAGTGTTCGGCGGCGAGGGTAACGATTTCATCTTCGGCAACAAGAATGCCGAGCGCCTGCTCGGCAACGAGGGCGACGACTGGCTGGAGACCGGCACGTTCGACGGTGCACCCGGCGACAATTTCGACGAAATCTTCGCCCGCGACAGCATCCGTGGCAACGACGTGTTTCTCGGTGACGGCGGCTTCGACGAGTTCATCGGCGAAGGCGGCGACGACATCTTCGTCGGAAGCCCGGGTCGCGGCAAGATGGCCGGCATGTCCGGCTTTGACTGGGCGACCTACAAGGACAATGTCGCCTTCGTAAACGCCGACCTCTCCGTTGGCATCGTGTTCGACGAGGCACCAACGCTTCCGCCGAATACGGCACTAGATGAGTTCGAGTCCGTCCAAGGTCTTTCTGGCACGCGCTTCAATGACGTACTCAAGGGTTCCGAGGAAGACGCCACAACCATGCTGCCGCTTTCAGCTGGTGGCTCGACGGGGTACCTGGGCAGCGCACTTGACGCCCAGGGTATAGCATTGATCAACGGTCTTCAGGCCGTGCTCGGTGCAGGTGTGACCTCCTTTGCGGCAGGCGATATCATCCTCGGCGGGGACGGCAGTGATATGATCACCGGCCAAGGCGGCGATGACATCATCGATGGCGACAAGTGGCTCAACGTCCGTATCAGCATCCGTCAGTTCGTCGTTGGCACCGCGGGCGGCATGGGCAACGAACTGTACGGCGCCGACAACCTCAAGAGCATGACCAGCGCCGTGACCATCAACGGCGTGACCAAGCCCTTGACCTCATGGATGTTCGAAGGCGCCATCAATCCCGGCCAGCTGACGATCGTTCGAGAGATACTGTCCGATACGACTGCTGGAGACACCGATACTGCCGTCTTCCGCGGCCTGCGTTCGGAATATGCCTTCTCGGCGACCGCTGACGGCCAAGTCATCGTATCGCACGCGATCGAAAACCAGATCGATGGCACTGACAAGCTGCGCAACATAGAAAAAGTGCAGTTCCTCGATGGTGGGCCGCTCAACATTGTCGTCGGCACTCCATACAACGACAACGGTTTGGTAATACAGGGACCACCCCCGCTCAATCAGCCAGCACTCAACGGTACAGCAGGCGAAGATCTGATTATTGGGCTTGCCGGCACTGATGTGCTGAACGGCCTCGGCGGTAACGACATCCTCGTCGGCGGCCCGGGCAGCAATACCGTGTCCGCGACTGACGCATTCACAAACTACACCGGCGGTACAGGTTTCACCGGGAACTGGACAGAGTCGAATGACACCGGAGGTGGAAATGGTGGTTCAGGTCAGGGACAGATCCGTATCGCTGGCAACGCCTTGGTCTTCGGCGACAGCGACGGTGCCAACGCCAACAACCCTGACTCTGCTCAGATCCAGCGCACGTTGAATTTGGCTGGCGCCACTAGCGCCTCTATCAGCTACACGTTCACCCAGGCAGGCTTCGACGTCGGAGAGACCGTAACGGTATTGTTTTCTCCAAATGGATCAGCACCGTTCCAGACGATCCAGACGATCACGAACGGAACCGCCAGCGGCACTATGACCGCAACACTGAACGGACCGTTCACAGCTGGTGCGGTGATCCGGTTCGAGGTCGCCGGCGGTAACGCCAATTCGGTCAATGATCTAATCACCATCGACAATCTCGCGGTCAATTTCGTGAACCCGAGCCTCAACAACGGCATCGATACGCTCAACGGTGGCCTCGGCGACGACACCTACTCGTTTGGCGTCGGAGATGGCAACGACACCATCAACGAAGCCGTCAATGCAACCAGCGGGGGAACGGCGGATCGCATCTCGATCCTAGCGCCGAATGCCGTCGATGCTGCCGGTCAGCCGATCATTGACCCGGTAACTCTCCTTCCTGTGCCGACAATCACCGCCCTGAACGCTTTCGACAGCAACACGGGCACCCAGAACGGCGATTTGGTGATCACTTACGGCATGCCGACCGGCGCCACCACGTCGTTCACGCAGACTATCACCGTGGCCGGCCACTTTGCCGGCAACGACGCTCAGACCGGCGTCGAGCGCATAAACTTCAACAATGCCACCTATGCTGGGTATCTACTTGGAACTGAAGACTACGTAGTTAGTCGCCTCGATCCGGCAGACCGGGCTGGCGGTGACGTCGATCTCACAGCTTCGATCGCGAACAATTTCGTGGTCGGCGAGCAGGGCATCAACGACGAGATCACCGGCGGTCTCGGCAACGACCTGATCTTCGGCGGCACCGGCGATAATGATCTTGTCGGCGGTGATGGCGACGATCTTCTGGTCGGAGGTTCCGGCAACGGTGACGACGACGATCTCGACTCTCGACTCAACGCGGCCGGCGACGATTTCGTGGGGGCGCTTGGCGCCGACACGATGATCGGCGGCGTCGGCAATGACACCTACGGTGTCGACGACGATCTCGATGTCGTGGTGGAGGCGGCAGGCCAGGGTACCGACGAAGTCCAAACCTTTCTGGCCGCTCTCTCCATTGAAAACATGGCCAACATCGAGAACCTCACCTACATGGGGGTCGATGCCGCCCAGTTTATCGGCACCGGCAACAGCCTTGGCAACCTCATCAGCGGTGGCCAGCTCGCCGACACGCTGAGCGGTCTGGGCGGCAATGACACGCTCGACGGCGATCTCGGTGCCGACACAATGATCGGCGGCGATGGCAGCGACGTTTACGACGTCGACGACGTGGGAGACGTCGTGACTGAGACCTCCGCCCTCGTTACGGACATCGACAGGGTCGAATCCGACGTCTCCTATGTGCTCGGTGCCAATGTCGAGAACCTCGACCTCAACGGTGGCGGCGCCGACATCAACGGCACCGGCAATGCGCTCGCCAACGTTATCAACGGCAACGATGGCATCAACCAGATCTTTGGCGGTGGCGGCAACGACACCCTGAACGGCGCCGATGGCAACGATCTGATCGACGGCGGTCTGGGCAACGACACCATCAGCGGCGGCGATGACAACGACACGATCATCGGCAATGCTGGCGACGATACGATCGACGTTGGCGGCGGTGTCAACACCATCGTATACAACACGCCCAACTTCGGCGCCGACATCATCAACAGTTTCGATGCGACTGGCGGCACTCCAGCCACCCAGGACCGGATCGACCTTAGTGGACTGGGGATCACTGCCGCCAACTTTGCGGCACGAGTAACGGAAAGCACCATCGGTGGAACGGGAAATACACTTCTCACCATCACGGATGGCGCCGCGAACCAGATCGGTACGATCCGTGTGAACGGTGTGACGAACGCCAACATGGATATCACCGACTTCACCTTGGCGGTTGCCGGTACAGTTCTTCCGGGTGCCACGGCCGGAGACAACACTCTCAACGGCACTGCCAACAATGATATCATTAATGGACTTGCCGGCGCTGACACGCTCAACGGTAATGCCGGCAATGACACCTTGAGTGGCGGCCCTGGCAGCAACAACGGCGCCTTTGCCGACAATTTCGGCGCAGCGTCTTATGCAAACAGTAACGGCACGATCGCCTTCACCAGCAACTGGATCGAAGGTGGCGGCGAAACCACCAGCCCGACGGCAGGCGACATCGACATCAATGGCAATCGGCTTCGCTTCAACCAGAACGTCGATGGCGGCGAGACGATCGAGCGTGCTTTCAATCTGGCAGGCGCGACCGCAGCAACGCTGACCTTTGCCTACGAGGACGACAATCTCGGGGCCGGACAAAGCGTCATCGTCCAGGCCAGGAACGTGACAACGAATGCCTGGGAAACGCTCACCGGCGGAACGCTGGGAAGCACGACGGGCAATGGCAACGGCACGTTCAACGCCACCCTGACGGCAAACCAGATCGGAGCAAACTCTGCTATCCGTTTCCTGACTGCTGGAGATGGCAATAACTGGGACAACGGAGACAACTTCTACATCGACAATTTCGCGGTCAATGCCACCATTCCCGGCCTCAACGCCRGAGTAGACACTGTCAATGGCGGTGCCGGCGATGACACCATTATCTGGAGCGCCAATACGGTGGCCCCGACCGATGGACGTGACGTTGTCGACGGAGGAACCGAAGGGGCACCCGGGGACACATTCGTCATCAACGGCAATGCGTCAGGCGAAACCTACAATATCTACACAGTCGCGGCATTTCTTGCGATAGCCGGCAATACTCTGACAGGCCTTAACGCTGCGACTGAAATTGTCATCACCCGCAACGGCACCAACAACGCGTCGATCATCGCCGAACTTCGCGAGATCGAGGAAATTCGGATCAACGGCGTCGATCCCTCGGGAGCGACGGGCGGTGCTGGTGCAGGTGACACCTTTAACGTCTTTGGTGACTTCTCGAACACGAGCCTTCGCCTCAACACTATCACTATCGATGGTGATGTGGGCGACGACACGATCGATATCTCTTCACTGAGCTCGGCCCATCGCATCGTGTTCAAGTCCAATGGCGGCAATGACACCATCATCGGAACGCTGCGGCCACAGGATGTCGTCGAACTGCCAAATGGTGCCACAGTGGCTGACTACGAAGTCACCATTGAAGACGGTGTCACGACCATGACGAGCGGTGAACATACCATCAAATTCACAGCCCCCGATGGTATGCCGCAGATCGGCGACGATCCGGTTGACGAAGATGAGGATGACGATGCTCCTGCTCCAGGAACGGGGTCAGAATCACCGGGTGCTCCGGTTGTCGGTACAGCCAATGCGGACGTTCTGCTTGGCACTGTCAATGGCGAAACGATCATCGCGCTCGGCGGCAGTGACACGGTCATGGGTGGCGCTGGAGCAGATGTCATCCGCGGTGATGAAGGCGACGACTTCATCAGTGCACAGGACGGCGATGACATGGCTTTCGGCGGTGCCGGCAGCGATGATGTTCTCGGCGGGGCTGGCAACGACATGCTCTACGGCGATGCCGGATCAGACCGCATCTTCGGCGATGCTGGAAACGATCTGATCAACACCGGTTCCGGCGACGACACGGCACATGGTGGAGATGGCAACGACATGTTCGTCGCTGAAGCCAGCGACGGGAATGACAACTACTACGGCGATGCCGRCAGCGATACGCTCGACATGGCTGCAATCACAGCCAACCTCACAGTCGACCTCGGAACGGGCTTTGCGGGCCGGGGAAGTGCATCGAGCAGTCAATCGGGCAACGACACACTGTGGAATGTCGAGAATGTCGTGACCGGTTCCGGCAACGATACGATCACTGCAAGCAGTGCCGTCAATGTCATCGACGGCGGCGCAGGCAATGACACCTTCCGCTTCCTCTCCGCAGGGGATGCAGACGGAGATACGATCGCCGGCTTCCAGCCCGGAGACAAGATCGATCTTGGCGGTATCGATGCCAATAGCGGCGCGGGCGGGAACCAGTCCTTCACGCTGGTTGCGGGCTCGACCTTAAGCGGTGCCGCACAACTGGTTGTCACGCATGAAACCCGCGAGGACGGCGAATATACGATCGTCCAGGGCAGCGTCGATGGCGATAGCGGGGCAGAGTTGCGCTTGAGCATCAAGGGCAATCACGACCTGACCAACTCGGACTTCCATCTGTAGTCCGAGAACTGACGGCGAGCCGCAATAACCGGCTCGCCGCCCTATACAATAACAAAAAGGGGGTCACGAGAATGCGTTCAAGATTTGATTTTGCCAACCCTGCGAGCAACGTGGCTCGCCATAGGCCGTTCAAGGGTCGCAATGCCGACGTTTCCGGCGTTCTGGAAGGCGCTAGCTTGATAAAGACGCTGCATCTGCCCTGGCTTCCTCTCTATCTCCTCGCAGTCTGTGCGTATCTGCCAGTTCTTGGCCGGCAGGTGCTAATTGCTGCGTTGGTCATGGCGGTCATGACGATTGCTACGGAAGTATTGACGAGGCGCCTCGCTACCAGGGCGTCCAAGAAGTGCCGGGGCGTTAAACGACAGGCGACCCCAACATATTGGATTTGAACTGGCAAGCGCGGTCCACCCGTGGCCACTCCGCCTGAAGCCTCAACAAGAAACGGTAAGAAAAAATGCGCTCGAAAACCCCATTGACTGGCACCAAGCGGAAAAATGCCGAGAAGCTGACGCAAGGCTTTCGCGGGATATTCGTATTTCTCTTCACCACCTCCGGCGTCATCAACATTCTCGCACTGACCGGCTCCTTCTACATGCTGCAGATTTACGATCGCGCCCTGACCAGCGGCAGTGTTCCGACGCTCCTCGCCTTGTCGGCCCTGGCCATTGGTCTCTATTTGTTCCAGGGTATGTTCGATATCATCCGCTCGCAGGTGCTGGTGCGTATTGGCGCGCGCCTCGACAGCAGGATCGCTCCGATGGCGCATCAAGTGGCTATCGACATGCCACGCTTTGGTTTTTCAACGGCCGAGGCGCTGGAGCGTGGCCGTGATGTCGATACGGTACGCGGCTTCCTSGGCAGCCAGGGTCCAGTCGCGCTGTTTGACCTGCCATGGATGCCGCTCTATCTCATCTTCGTCTATATGCTTCATCCTTACCTCGGCGCCCTCACCTTTGCCGGCGCTTTCATCCTGTCGATGCTGACAATTGCTACCGAGCTGATGACCCGCCGCCTGGCAAGCGCAACCCATCAGGCCGCCATTGCTCGCAACGGGATCGCCGATTCAAACGCCCGCAATGCCGATATTCTGAAGGCGATGGGGTTTGCCGGMAGAGCGGTCGAACGCTTCAATCAAGCCAATCAAGATCACCTCGAACTTCAAACACGCACAAACGACATCAGTGGAACATTTGGAGCGATCTCTCGCGTACTTCGCATGATCCTGCAATCTGCAGTGCTTGGTCTGGGTGCGTGGCTCACGATCCAGGGTGAGTTGTCCGCTGGCGCAATTATCGCCGCATCGGTTGCTTCAGCCCGTGCTCTCGCGCCCGTCGATCTCGCAATTGGTAACTGGAAGAGCGTCGTCGCTGCGCGCACSGCATTTGGGAGGCTCAAGGAAACCGTCGTAGCATTGTCTTCTATTGAAGCACCGATGGATCTGCCGGCTCCTGTTGGATCATTGAAGGTGGAAAAGATCACTGTAGCCGCGCCAGGGTCCGGCCGGGTGCTTCTGAGCGATGTCAGCTTTGAGATCAATGCGGGTCAGGCGCTCGGCATTATCGGACCGAGCGGCGGTGGCAAGACGACACTTGCGCGTGCCCTGACCGGTATCTGGCCGACGCTACGCGGTAGCGTGCGACTGGATGACGCCGAACTGACGCAGTGGTCGGACAGCAAGCTTGGCCAATACATGGGCTATCTTCCGCAAGATGTGGCATTGCTGGATGCGACGGTCGAAGAGAATATCTCGCGGCTWGAGCCCAAGGTGGACGCACGGGCGATCGTCGAGGCGGCCCAGATTACCGGGATTCATGAGATGATCGTGCGCATGCCGGATGGCTACCGCACGGCGCTTGGTCCGCAGGGTGCATCGCTGTCTGCAGGCCAGCGCCAGCGCATCGGCCTGGCGCGTGCCCTTTACCGCAATCCTTTCATCGTGGTCATGGACGAGCCGAATTCCAATCTCGATGGTGAAGGCGAGATGGCCTTGACCCAAACGATCAAGGCCATCCGCGAACGCGGCGGTATTGCCATCGTCATAGCCCACCGGCCAAGCGCTTTGGCCGCAGTGGACATGGTCGCCGTCATCCAGAACGGCAAGATGGTGGCTTTTGGGCCAAAGGACGAGATTCTCAAATCGTCCGCACCCGCAGAAACAGTCAACCGACCCGCGCCTGCTGCACAAAATGCGCCGCGCGTCACATCGAGGGTTTCAGCATGATGATCGATGTCAAAGGTACCAAAACCACCAAGCCGGAAACGGACGAGTCACATGAACACTATGTCCTGAAGAACCAGGACAAACGCTCCAATGCACCACTTTTCTTTACGGTGTTTCTCACCGGGCTTGCGCTTTACCTGAAAAGCGCATTCCCGCGGCTAGGCAGTGACGAGCAGCAAGAAGAAGCCAAGTCGCAAGCGCCGGAGCAGTCCGGGTCGCCTGAGGTTGCAGCAGCTGGCGCTCCYGAAGTTATGATGGAACTCGAAGAAGCAGCAAAAGAGAGATCCGGTTCCGGCGGCCGATTGTTCGGTAGCGGAGACTGGCGCTATGAGCTTTCCGATTCCCCGATGATCGAGTTCCAAAAGCTCAACCTGCCACACTCGGCCCTTCTGAAGAAGTTCGGTGGGGTTTCGTTCTCCTTCCATGCGGCAAATGACAATGCCTGGCGTGGTGGCAGGGTATCCAATATTGGCTACGGCGGTGGCGGTGGCGGTAGTTCAAATTCCCAGGCYGCRCCYGTGTATGACCTCGACCCGCGCGACGATCCCGAGTCTGAGGTGGATGACGAGGACGAAACGGATGAGGAGAAAGCCGTCAATCGTGCGCCCAGGGTCAACGGGCCGGTCTATCTGGCGGATGTCTTTGGCTGTGCGGTCGCCCTGATCGGGCTTTCCGATCTTCTGCGTGGTGCATCCGATCCGGATGGCGATGCKCTCCGCATCGAGAACGTTACCGTGTCGTCGGGGACACTGACGCAGACGCCAAGCGGCTGGTATTTTGATGCGGCGATGCTCGGTCCCGTGACGGTCACCTATCAGATCAGTGACGGTAAGGTGTCTATTCTGCAGACGGCCCAGTTCTCCGTGCTGAAGGCACCGCCGATCATCGGCACCCAAGGCGACGATATCCTCGTCGGRACAAACTGCGCTGACGACGTAGACGGTCGTGACGGCAATGACAATATCGACACCCGGGGCGGCAACGACACGGTCAACGGCGGCAACGGCAATGAYCATATCATCACCGGCAGTGGTGATGATCTCATCTTCGCGGGAGCTGGCGACGACATCGTTCTGGCCGGCCTCGGCGACGATCAGGTCTTTGGCGGCAGCGGCAATGACCGTCTGTTCGGCGAGGAAGGTCGAGACACCATCTTCGGTGAAAGCGGCGATGACACGATCAGCGGCGGAGAGGATGACGACCTGCTGTTCGGCGGTGAGGGCAATGATAGCATTGCCGGTGATCTCGGCCGCGATACGATCCATGGTGACGCCGGCAATGACCGCCTGGATGGCGGTGGCGGCRATGATATCATTTTCGGCCAGGCCGGTGCCGATGTTCTCGACGGTGGCCTCGGCGATGATTTTCTTAGTGGGGGCAGTGGCAAGGACGATGTGCACGGCGGCGATGGCAAGGATACCATTGCCGCCGATACTGATCAGGCGGACGATGTTTATGACGGCGGCGCTAACGTCGATACGCTAGATTATACCGCAGTCCTGTATGGCAGCACGATCGATCTCGATGAAGGCACTGCAACCAGTGACGAGATTGGTGAGGATACGATCTCGAATTTCGAGGTTCTGCTGGCCGGGGCGGGGCAGGATGACATTCAAGGCAGCGATGCGGCCGAGGAGATTCATGGCAACGGCGGCGATGATGTGATCGACGGTGCCGGAGGTGATGACGTCCTCTTCGGCGGTGATGGCAGCGATCACCTGTCTGATGGCTCGGGACAAGACACTGTAAGCGGCGAAGTCGGTAACGACATTGTCACAGCCGCTCTGGATACAGTCGATGACACCTATGACGGCGGTGAAGGCATCGATACGCTCGATTATTCGGCAGCCCTGATGACCGTGGTCGTCGATCTCGTTGCCGCCAAGGCCAGCGGCGCAGAAATCGGTGCCGACAGCATTACCAATTTTGAGGTGATCAATGCGGGTGCAGGAGCCGACGAAATTAGCGGCGGCGCGGCCAGCGAAATCATCTGCGGAAACGCCGGCGACGATGTTATTTCTGGAGGAAGCGGTAATGACACTTTATCGGGTGGCGCCGGCAATGACGTGATTTCGGATGGCGCAGGAGCAGATTGCGTTTTGGCTGGCACCGGCGACGATATCGTGCTGGCGGCGGCTGATGGCAGCAATGACACCTATCGCGGCGAGGCTGGATCCGACACACTCGACTATTCACGGTCGGCGCAAGGTGTGCTGATCGATTTGAACACGGGCGCAGCGACAGGTTTCGATATCGGGCACGACGTGATTTCCGGCTTCGAACAGGTGGTTGGGAGCACCGGCAACGATCACATGAACATCGGTACGACTGCCATGGTGCTTGAGGGCGGCGGCGGTGCGGACACTTTCGAATTCCATATTCCGGAGGGGAGTTCCAGTGCCGAGGTCATCCATCAGATACTCGACTTCATGGTTGGCGATCGCATCGAGATGTCGAGGTACGAGATCTTCGAAGATGTCATCGACAGTCTGGAAGATCGGTTCGAGGAAACCTACGGCGACGATGCCGACGCGCAACCGCTGCCGATCCGCGTTCGTCACGAAGGAACGGACGAACTGCAACAGACGCTGATCGAGGTCGATATGGACCGCGATGAACACTACGAAATGACTATCAATCTAACGGGTCATCACATGTTGATGATCGTCGAAAACCCTTGASTAAAGACGTCGTTGTGACGCGAGTGGGAGTGAAATATGTTCGGGCGACAAAAACAAMAAGACCTGGGCCTAGGACCTCAGATCGATCCGGGAAACAGTTTCCCCGTGGGGCCYCGGGTCATYGCGGGTGTTACGCTWGGACTRATGCTTTTCGTCGGTGCGGGCGGCTGGGCGGCAACCGCACAGCTGACAGGGGCGATCATCGCACCGGGCATGGTCAAGGTCGATCAGAACCTGAAGTCGATCCAGCACCGCGACGGCGGCATCATCAGCGAGATTGCGGTCAGGGAAGGTGACTTTGTCACGAAGGGTCAGGTCATGCTGCGGCTGGATGACGCCGAAACGCGCGCGGAACTTTCGATTGTTCGCACCCAGCTGGTCGAACTGATGGCGAAACAGGCCCGTCTGATCGCCGAGCGCGACAATCTCGACGTCATCATGATGTCAGCGGAACTAAGCGCACGGACCAGGGACTTCCCCCATGTCTTCTTTGGTGAAAAGCGCATGTTTGACGGTAATCGCCAGAACCGCAAAAGCCAAAAGGAACAGCTGGTTCTCGGCATCGATCAGCTCGGCGAGGAAATCAAGGGGCTTGAGTCGCAGCGCGATGCCAAGATCGACGAGATTGCGCTGGTCAAGACCGAACATGGCAAAATCAAGGGCTTGACAGACAAGCGCCTGATCGAAACCTCGCGCAAATATATCATAGACCGCGAAATGGCGAAGCTCCTCGGCGAACGGGGCGAGGTTGAAGCCAATATCGCGCGCGCCAAAGCCCGCATGGGCGAAATCCGCCTGCAGATTATAGCCATTGATGAAACGGCACGCACCGAAGCACAGCGTGAACTGAGCGCAATCGAGCCCAAGCTCTCCGAACTCAGGGAACGCCGGGTGGCAATCGAGGACCGGCTAGCGCGCGCCGATATCCGCGCACCGCTCTCGGGTACTGTCAACGAACTCGCAGTCCACACCATCGGTGGTGTTATCACCCCGGCGGAGAAGCTGGTCACACTTGTCCCCGCAGATGCCGCGTTGAAGATAGAAGCGAAACTGTCACCGACCGACATCGACCAGGTTTTCGTTGGACAACCGGCAAAATTGCGCTTTTCGGCCTTCAACCAGCGCACAACGCCGGAACTGCATGGCCGTATCGCCTATGTTTCTGCGGCGACTAGCAGCGATCCCTCGACCGGCCAGGTCTATTATCTGGCCGACGTCATCGTGCCGTCGGAGGAGCTCGAAAAGCTCGGCGACAGCAAGCTTTTGCCAGGTATGCCCGTGGAAGTCTTTGTTTCGACGGAAGAGCGTACAGCGATGTCCTTCCTGTCCAAGCCGCTCGCCGACCAGTTCAGCCGAGCCTTCCGTGAGCAGTAGCGAGACTGGGATATAAGCGGCATTCGCGAGATTCGCTTCACGTCGCGAGTRCCTCTTGTTAAGGGCATATTCGATTGCTAAACCCCTTCAAAAGGGGATTCGCTATGCCACCAATCAACCTAGCAATTGTCGGCGTCGGTAAAATTGCCCGCGATCAGCACCTGCCTTCAATCGCCAGCAATCCCGACTTGCGGCTTGTCGCTGCGGCAAGCCGTAACGGCGCGGTCGAGGGCAKTCCGAATTTTCCCACAATAGAGGCGATGCTCGACGCCGTCCCGTTCATTGACGCGGTATCCCTCTGCATGCCTCCTCAGTTCCGCTATGATTCTGCGTACAAAGCGATATGTGCGGGCAAGCATGTCTTTCTTGAGAAGCCACCTGGAGCGACGCTGAGCGAGGTCGCTGACCTAGAAGCTCTTGCCATTGAGAATGGTGTCTCACTTTTCGCCAGCTGGCATTCCCGATATGCTGCTGCGGTTGAAGCTGCAAAGTCGTTTTTGGCATCAACAAATATCCAAAGCGTTCACGTGGTCTGGAAAGAAGATGTTCGCCACTGGCATCCCAATCAGGATTGGATATGGCAAGCCGGCGGTCTAGGTGTCTTCGACCCCGGCATAAATGCGCTATCGATCATAACGCATATTTTGCCAACCGGCATTTTTCTCAGAAACGCGACGCTGGAATTTCCGGAAAACAAACATGCACCGATCGCAGCCAATCTTAATTTCACGAACAGTGACAATATTTCTGTTCGCGCGGAATTCGATTGGCGGCAAATCGGTGAGCAAACATGGGACATTGTTGCGGAAACGTCTGCCGGGAAGATGGTTCTGGCTGAAGGCGGTTYAAAGCTCACCATCAACGACACTGTTGTTCCAGTTTCATCGGAGACGGAATACGCAGCTCTTTATCGTCAATTTGYCAGGCTGATCAAAAATGGCGAATCCGACGTCGACCTAGCGCCRCTTCGGCATGTCGCCGACTCTTTCATGCTCGGCAAACGCGTCTTCGTTGCAGCCTTCCACGATTAGTATCAGACGCAATCTGTCCGATACCGCTGGAGCTGATCTTGCAGAAACCGATTTGCGCATAGGAAATGCGGACGGGTTCGTGTGTCCGGT
>NZ_JBFUMG010000018.1:0-26108 GCF_054049495.1 Phyllobacterium sp. P5_D12
TCATCATATCGCGACGATTGTTGACTTCGGGCCAACTGTGTTTCCGGACGCTGATCAATGAACGGCGCCGGTTTTTCCAATGAACTTTCAGCGGAAATGCGCGCGTTGTTGCTGCGCGTCGAAGAGGAGTTGGGACCGCTACCTGATCCCACATTGCTGCCACCGGAAGAGGGCAGGGCGCAATCCGAACGTTCAAACCAGCGGAACAATGTAAACCTGCCGCCGCTTGCTCGGACGCGAGACATCGTCGTTGGCGCCAACACAGAACTTGGTTCCCAAGATTGCCGCATGCGCGTGCTTGTGCCGCATGGTGCGGGAGCCGGTGCTGTCCTGTTCGTTCATGGCGGAGGTTTTGCGTTCTGCAGTCCTGAAACGCATGAGCGTTGTGCCCGGGTTCTCGCCAATGAAACCGCGCTGCCCGTGCTCGTTCCCGATTATCGGCTTGCCCCGGAACATCCATTTCCAGCGGGTCTGCACGACGTTGTCGCCTGCTTGCGTGCCGCATTCGCGACTGCAGAAACAGGCGTATCCAAGGGACCGCTTATCATCGCAGGAGATTCAGCGGGGGCCAATCTCGCGCTTGCAGCCGTCATGCACGAAGAGAGAGCTGGACGTTCACTGCCGTCAGGCATGCTTCTGTTCTACGGCGCGTTTGATGCCGACTTCACCACGGAGTCGTATGGCCAGTTTGCCGAAGGCCCCGGTCTGACGCGTGGCAAGATGCAACGGTACTGGAACTGGTATTGCGCGGATGAGGATGCCCGCCACAATCCGCTGGTGGCGCCGTTACACGCCGATGACGATGTGTTGCGCGCATTGCCGCCGCTCTATCTCCTGGCCGCTGGCATCGATCCTCTCTTGTCCGACACGCTTCTCTTCGCTGATCGGCTGAAGGCCGTCGGCCGCAACGATCCCCTCACTGTTGTGCCGGGGGTAACGCATGGATTTCTGCAAAACACGAATGAACTGGCTGCTGCGCGGGAGGCGCTTGTGGCGGCGGGGGAGGCTGCTCGAGGAATGATCCGCGGCAGTTGACGACCCATAACAACAAAGGTGGAGGAAACGATGAGCATTCTCAAGAAACTGGGTATCAGTTGCGCATTCATGGCTGGCCTGGCGGTGAGCGCCGCCAATGCGGCTGAAACGGTGCGGTTCTGGTATCATTTCGACAATCCGGAAAATCCGATGTCGGATCTCGTGGCGAAGTTCGAGGCGAAGAACCCTGATATCAAAATTGAAGCGGAAAATGTTCCGTGGAACAGTTACTACGACAATCTGTATACCTCTCTGGTTGGCGGCAATGCGCCGGACGCCGGGATGGTCAAGCTTTTTGCGCAGCCGCGACTGGCTGAAATGGGCGCGCTGGAGCCGATTGGCGACCGCATCAACGCCTGGCCGGGCAAAGCCGATCTTCTCGATAATCTGCTGGAATTGAACAAGGGGCCGGATGGGCAGCAATATTACCTGCCGATCCAGTACGTCGTGCTGTATCTTTACTACCGCGCCGATCTCTTCAAGGAAGCGGGCCTCAATCCGCCGGTGACATGTGAAGACTTCCGCACGGCAGCGCAGAAATTGACCAAAGCGCCAGACACCTATGGTTTTGGCCTGCGCGGCGGCAAGGGCGGCTGGGACCAGTGGGGGACATTCGTCTTTTCGCAAGGCGCGGAACTCAAGCCGGGCGGCCTGACCAACCCTGAAGCTGTCGCGGCCAATCAGTGGGTGATCGATCTGTTCCAGAAAGACAAGGTTATCCCGCCATCGGCTCCAAATGACGGCTTCCAGGAAATTGTCGCAGCGTTCAAGGCTGGCAAGACGGCCATGACCATTCATCATATTGGCTCATCCAATGATTTGGTCAAAGCGTTGGGGGATAAGGTTTCCGCCGTTCCAGTCCCCAAATGCGGCGGCAAGCAATGGACCTCCTATGGCGATGAATCTCTTGCGATTTTCTCGTCGTCACAGGTGAAGGACGCAGCCTGGAAGTGGATATCCTTTCTCGCCGAGGGTGAAAACAACGTAGCTTTCAACAAGGCGACGGGCCAGATGACTGTAACCAAGAGCGGTTCCGAACATTGGACCCTGCATGAACGCCGTTTCGTTGACGCCACGGTCCAGTCTCTGCCGTTTGCTCACGTGCTGCCGCAAAGCACGGCGACAGCGGAGTTCGTCAATACCGCGTGGCAGACGTCGATGCAGCAGGCGCTCACCGGCCAGATCACGTCGCAACAGATGATGCAGCAGCTTGAGAGCCTCTTCGCGCAGTAGCGCGGAGGGGTTTCGCAGTACTGGTCGACGTCCGCCGAAAGTAGATTGTCCATGTCAACGCTTGCACCATCAGCACCTCACGATCTCACGCAGGTCCGCCCGCTTCGCAGCCGGCTGATGCCGTATGCCCTGCTGGCGCCGGCAGTGCTCGTGACATTGTTCATCGTTTTCTTCCCGATGGCTCAGGCGGTCGTCACCAGCTTTTACGACCTGGTCCTGTGGAAGCCCAATGCCAGCCGGTTCGTGGGCTTCGGCAACTACATCAAGCTCTTGCATGACCCGGTATTCTGGACTTCGCTCGGCCATACGGCCATATGGATCGGCTTGACGGTGCCCTTGCAAATGGGGCTTGGCCTGGTCGCCGCGCTCCTGCTCAATCGCGAGTTCCCATGGCGCGGTCTGGCGCGTGCTCTCGTCATAATTCCGTGGGCCTTGCCGAGCGTTGTCATCGCGCTGATGTGGCGCTGGATTTATGATCCAACCACCGGGGTGCTCAATGACATCCTGCTTTACCTGTCGATTATCCATTCAACCGTACCCTGGCTTGCCGATCCGCATCTTGCGCTCTATGCGGTGATTGCCACCTTGACCTGGCAGGGCTTTCCGTTTTTCGCGGTGATGATCCTTGCCGGTTTGCAGGGTATACCCCAAAGCCAGTATGAGGCCGCCTCTATCGACGGGGCCAGCACGTGGCGTCAGTTCGTCCATATTACACTTCCAGGCATCGCACCCGTGCTGGCGACGGCGGGTCTGCTGCGTATTATCTGGGTAGCAAATTCTATGGACGTCATCTTCGTCATGACAGGTGGCGGCCCGGGTTATGCCACGCACACATTGCCGCTTTATGCGTTTATCAAGGCCCGGCAAAATCTCGATTTCGGCTATGGCACCGCCATTGCCGTTACGTTCACGATCCTTCTTGGAGCCATCGTGGCGGTCTATATCGTCCGGACCATGCGCGAGGTGGAACGATGAACAAACCCTCGACGCTCCGCCGGATTCTCACGACGGATATTCCTGTCGTGTTCATCATAATGCTCGCCATGGGGCCATTCGTCTGGATGATCCTGACGTCCCTGACTCCGACCGCGCAGTTATCTGCGTCCGGCGTATCCCTGTCGCCGGCGGGGTGGAGCATGGACAATTATATCCGCCTGCTGGAACAGACCTCGTTTCTCGGCAATATGCTGGACAGTCTGATTATTGCTGCTGGTACTGTCGTCCTCGGCCTCGCAGTTTCAGTCACTGCGGCCTACGCGCTGTCGCGTTTCCGCTTCCCGGGCCGCAAGCTGGTCATGCTGCAGTTTCTGCTGGTCAACATGTTTCCGATCGTGCTCCTGATCCTGCCGCTCTTTATCCTCATGCGGAAGATCGGCCTTCTTGACACGCACCTTGCACTGATCCTCGCCAACTCAACTGTCGCCATTCCGTTCGCGGTCTGGATGCTCCGGAGTTACATCGGCGCTATTCCCCGCAGTCTCGATGAAGCGGCGATGATCGATGGCTGTTCCCGGCTGCAGGCGTTGCGTCGCGTCGTTCTGCCGCTGGCCATGCCCGGCATCATTTCGACAGGCATCTATATCTTCATTACCGCGTGGAACGAATATCTCTACGCCCTGACGCTTGGCGGCCGCAACGTTCGCCCCGTTACCGTCGCCATCCAGACGCTGATAGGTGAATACCAGATCGAATGGGGTCTGCTCGCTGCCGGCGGTGTCGTCGGTGCGCTTCCCGCCACTCTGCTTTTCCTTCTCGTTCAACGCCGGCTTATCGGCGGCCTCACCCAAGGCGCAGTGAAGGGATGACTCTTATTAATATCAAAGAAGGACCCATGATGAATCCCATCGGATTGATCTCGATGCAATATGCAAGGCCATTCACCGCCGAGCATTTCCATCTCTTCAAGAAAATGCGCGAGCTTGGCTTTGACTTCGTCGAACTGCTGGTGCCCGAGCCTGGCGAAATCGACCTTGCCGAAGCCCGGCGCGCTTTGGACGATGCAGGACTGGGCGTCGTCCTTGCTGCGCGGGTCAATATGCAGCGCAACCTTGCGTCGCACGAGAAAGATGCCCACCGTGCCGGCATCGATTACCTGCGCTATACGGCGGACTGCGCAGCGGAACTCGGTGCGACCGTTGTTGGCGGCCCTCTGACCGGCAATCCACTGGTGTTTGCCGGGCGTGCGCCAGTACCAGTAACCGAAGAAGAGCGGCTGGCGCGCAAGGGCCGCTGTGTCGCGGGACTGAAGGAAGCGGGCGATCACGCTGCGAAGGCCGGTATTCTGCTCGCCGTTGAACCGCTCAACCGCTTCGAAAGCGATGTGTTATGCACGACACAACAAGCCATCGAGCTGCTCGATGCCGTGGACCATCCGGCGGTCAAGTTGATGCTGGACACATTTCACATGCACATGGAAGAGGCGTCGATCCCCGAGGCAATCCGGCTTGGCGGCGATCATCTCGTGCATTTCCAGGCCAACGAAAATCATCGCGGCTTCCCCGGCACCGRTTCGACCGACTGGGTTGCAGTTTGTCGTGCGCTGCACGAGGTGAACTACAAAGGCCCGGTATCGCTTGAGCCCTTTCGGCGCAACGATGACCGCTTCGGCGTTCCATTCGCGCAGTGGCGCCCACCCCACGAGGACGAAAGCGAGCGCCTCGCGGCGAGCGCTGCCTTTATCAAATCCCATCTCACACTGACGGAATATCGGCGATGACATTGAAAATCGGCTGGATCGGTTGCGGCATTCACGCAACCCAGATGCTACTTCCCCAACTGGTCCGCCACGACGTCGAAATCGTCGCGCTCTGCGATATCGATGGCAAGCGTCTTGGCGATGCCGGCAGGCAGTTTGGCGTTGCGCGCCTGACCAGCGACGCCGAGGAGCTGATCCGTATGCCCGGCATCGACGCCATAGGCATGGCCGTGGGGCCGGATCAGCATCTGCATTTCGGCAAGCTTGCGCTCGATCGGGGTCTGCCTGTGTTTATGGAAAAGCCGCCGTCGGGAACGGCGGCGGGCGCGCGCGAACTTCGCGCTGCGTCGGAGCGCGCCGGTAAACCGTTGCTCGTCGGTTTCATGAAACGTTATTCGGTCGGCAACAAGATTGCCCACAACATCATCAAGTCCGGGCGGTTCGGCCCGGTGCTTGGCCTTACCGGATACTACATGACGGCGCCGGGTTATTTCACCGGTAATGTCGATTACACCGGCTTCTTCCTGCATCACTGCGTGCACTATATGGATCTGGTGTCATTCTTTGTCTCGCCGGTGCAAACCATTTCAGCGCGAAAGGTGGAAAAGACACCGGGCAGGGTCCTTTTCCACGTCGGGTTCGAGTTCGAGTGCGGGGCTATTGGAAATATCGCGATGGGTACGATTCAGTCGCGGGGCACGCCTGTCGAACGCATCGAGTTGATGGGTGACCACCAGCGTCTCGAGGTGGATGACGTGATTGAGGTGCGGTGGAACCGCAACCCGCCCTTCAAGATCGATGATCCGGAGGCAACACTCGCCGACGATGTCGACACTCTGACATGGAAGCCAAATTTTACGGCAGCGGCAAATGAAGATCCGAAGGGCTATTATTCACTCTTGGCCGATGTGGTTCCGGCCCTCAGCGGTGCCTCGACTGCTGCCCCGACAATTCATGATGGGGTGATAGCCATGGAACGGCTGGAGACTTTGCGACGGGAGCTTGATTTGTAATTTCCGTGGGCTGCCGCGGTCACTCGACGTTGGAGTCCATGCAGCGATACGTAAATTTGTATTCTCCTTCGGGCTGTCCCGGGTTCCTGTCGTCTCCTGGGTTATGATAACAGGCTCCCCACCTGATCCTAGAACGCCCAGCAACACTCAAAAGCTGTAGTCCCCCTTTTGCGGCGATCACCGTGGCCGGATATAATTGGTCGCCTTGGTGTTGTACCACGCTGGCACAATTCAATGGTTCTTCGGATGCCTCCTCAAAGCAGATTTCGATGACCACTTCGCGATCACAATTGTTGACGAAAAGCCAACCTTTTTCGTTTTCGGTCCCGAGGACGCAGCTCTTAGCGTCGTCGCTAAAAGAGGGAGTAACCTGGCCGGAAAACAGGATTAAGGCGATCACGGCAAGCGTCTTGCATTTCTTCAAAAGCCTCATGTGATTCAAGCTGATGCGTCCCCGATTCGTCAAACTTGATTTTGAAGCAGCCTACGACGACTATTTCATCTTGGCCACTGTCAGCCAGATACAAACTCTCTTCTATGAAGCCAGGTGCGGCGCGCTTGATCCGCAACGCCATGAGGTGTGGTTTCCTGCCGACGCAATCAAACGATTCTATAGTTTGTTCCGGATTGTTTTTCTCCAGATCAGCGGTGCGTGCAGGTTGGCAGACCGCACCCGACCGGCGGTCGCATCGCTTTGGAGCCAGGCGACACTGCTCTTTACGATTTCATCCACTGGCTGCGAAAACGTCGTCAAGTTATAGGACGCCCACGAGGACTGCTCGATATCGTCGAAGCCGACGATGCAGAGATCTTCGGGAATGTTCAGCCCAAAGTCGTACCGTGCACCGTCCATCAACCCGAATGCCATCAGATCGTTGACGCAGAAGACAGCGTCCGGCCACACTGCCTCGGTGAACAATGTCTGCGCAATCTTGCGGCCGCTCTCATAGACGGTGTTCCCGTGGCGCACGACCCTGACCTCAAGTCCGAATTCGGCAGCCGCTGCGATGAAGCCGCGTTCGCGCGCCATCAGACTTGGTGTTCCAACGTCAGAGTTGGCGAATGCGAGGTTCCGGCAGCCTGCACGCAGGAATGCACTCACGGCCACCCGTGCCGCTTGACCGTCGTCGAGATTGATACGGAACGGCCCATCAATATCATCGTCGCGATTGATCAGTACGATGCGCTGGCCGCTGTTGAGGCAAAGCCTGGTGATTGCCTTGTCCGGAAGCCCGGACAACAGGATCGACGCGTCGGCACGGTAGTGCAGGGTTTGCCGGAGTGCCGCGTCCACACTGCCGTCCGAGCGATCGGTGTTGATGAGCATGGCAATCTTGCCGGCCGTTTGCAATTCGTGGGTGAGCGCGCGCACCAGGCGGGCGCGGTAGGGCGTATCCATCTCGGATACGACCAGGCAGACGATGCCGCTTTCACTGCGCATCAGGCCGCGTGCAAGCTGGTTGACGTGATAGCCAAGCGCTTGCGCAGCCTCCATGACCCGCTGGCGTGTTTCCTCCGAAACACTCGCGCCTGGCGTAAACGTGCGGGATACGGCCGAGCGCGAAACGCCCGCCCGCTTTGCTACGTCATCAGCGCTGACGAATGATTTGTTCAACTGCATGAATCCATAGTTGTTCACGGTATCTTGCACGCGCTTGCGCAGTATCGCAACCACCAGATCGCCAATTTTATTGAAGGAACGTAATAGTCCGCTTGACAGGACGACATGTCGTGTGAAACTTTTGCACACGCTTGCAAAAAAGCGTGCGGCATGGAGGTGCCGCTTTTTCAGGGAGGAAAATCATGCGTTCTGTATTCGCAATTGCCGCCGCTTTTGCTGTTGGTCTTCAAATGATGCCAACCGAGGCGCGCGCTGCGGACAATCTCAATCTGATCTGTTCGGCCGATGTCGTCATCTGTGAGTTGATGAAGGGCATGTTCGAGAAGGAGACCGGTATCCAGGTCAATATGGTCCGCCTGTCGTCGGGCGAGACCTATGCCAAGATTCGCGCCGAGGCACGCAATCCGAAGACCGATATCTGGTGGGCTGGTACTGGTGATCCGCATTTGCAGGCCGCTTCCGAAGGGCTGACCCAGGAATATAAATCACCAATGCTCGACCAGTTGCAGGATTGGGCGAAGAAGCAGGCCGAGAGCGCCGGATACAAGACCGTCGGCGTTTATGCGGGTGCGCTTGGCTGGGGCTATAACACCGAGATCGTCAAGAAAAAGGGTCTGAAGGAGGCCAAGTGCTGGGCTGACCTCGTCGATCCGTCCTTCAAGGGCGAAATCCAGATCGCCAACCCGAATTCGTCCGGCACTGCCTATACCGCTCTTGCTTCCCTCGTTCAGATCATGGGCGAGGACAAGGCTTTCGACTACCTGAAACAGCTGAACGCGAATGTATCGCAATATACAAAATCAGGTTCGGCCCCGGTTAAGGCAGCGGCGCGCGGCGAAACGGCACTTGGCATCGTCTTCATGCATGATGCTGTCGCCCAGATTGCTGAAGGCTTCCCCGTCAAGGCCGTTGCTCCTTGCGAAGGTACAGGCTACGAAATCGGCTCGATGTCAATCATCAAGGGTGCGCGCAATCTCGACGCGGCCAAGAAATGGTATGACTGGGCTCTTTCCGCCGAAGTGCAGTCGCATATGAAGGATGCAAAGTCCTTTCAGYTGCCATCGAACAAGTCTGCCACCGTTCCGCCGGAAGCTCCGAAATTCGAGGATATCAAGCTCATCGATTATGATTTCAAGACCTATGGCGATCCTGCCAAACGCAAGGAACTGCTTGATCGCTGGGACAAGGAGATTGGTGCAAGCGCCAACTGAACTTGCTTTTGCCTGACGCGATATGTCCGGGATCGTTCCGGACATATCGGCAGCGCTAGTAACTTTCTATGATGAGCGAAGGCGGGTGGCGTTATGGAACGTAGCGACCGGAGATTGAATATTGCGCTCGGCATCGGGCTCGCCGGGTTGAGCCTCGTGCCGTGGTACAGGATCGAAAGCGGTTTTTTCAGCCTCGATTGGCTCGGCAATTTTCCGAACGGTTCCAACGAAGCGCCGACTCTTCTGCAGATATTCGCACACGGCCGCTGGACACTTGCCGTCATCGCGCTGCTCTTCGCTGTGGGCCTATGCGCGCGGGCTTTCAAAGTCTCGTCGCTGCGTTCAAATCTCCTGATCGCGGCCGGCGCCGCTGGAGTTGTTTTCCTGGTGCTGCAGGGGCTCGCTGTCGGGTTTACGGGCTGGACGTGGACGATGACTGAAGCGCTGTTCGGACCGCTTGCCGATGGCCAGCCTTCGATGGGTGCGGGCGCGGGGCTTGTGGCGCTTTCCTTCGTCCTGTTGTTTTCCTTTGGACTTGCCGAGCGCGGCGTAATGCGGGGCGATGCGTTCGTGGTGGCTTCAATTGCGCTGCTTGTCTTCCTTGTCAGCATCTTTGTGTTCTACCCCGTGGGCAGTATGTTCATCGGTGCCTTCCAGAGTTTCGACGGCTCCTTCGATCCCTCCGGATTTGTCCGCAACATTCAGGATCCATCGATCTGGAGCCTGGATTGTCTTGTTGGGGGCAATCGCTGTGGTGTCGCCTGGCGCACGCTGCTGCTGGCTATCCTTTCGGCGTTCGGTTCCACATTGCTCGGGCTCTGCTTCGCGCTGGTTGCCACCCGCACCCGCTTTCCGTTCAAGAAGGGCTTGCGGCTGCTGACAATCCTGCCGATCATCACGCCTCCCTTCGTCATTGGCCTCGCGCTTATCCTTCTTTTCGGCCGCGCCGGTGTCGTGACCCATCAGCTTTCCAACCTCTTCGGGATAGAACCGGGCCGTTGGCTTTATGGCCTGACCGGCATCTTTATTGCACAGGTCCTGTCTTTCACGCCCATCTCGTTTCTCGTGCTCATCGGCGTCGTCGAAGGTGTCAGCCCGTCGATGGAGGAAGCATCGCAAACCCTGCGCGCGGATCGCTGGCGTACGTTCTGGAAAGTATCGTTGCCTTTGATGAAGCCCGGTCTCGCCAATGCCTTTCTGATCGGCTTCATCGAGAGCATGGCGGATTTCGGTAACCCTCTGGTGCTGGGCGGTAGCCATGGGGTGCTCTCGACGGAAATCTTCTTTGCCGTTGTCGGTTCGCAGAACGATCCTTCGCGTGCCGCGGTACTTGCGATCATCCTTTTGTTCTTCACGCTCTCGGCCTTCCTTGCGCAGCGATTATGGCTGGCGGGCAAGAGCTTCGCGACCGTAACCGGTAAGGGCGATTCCGGGGCGCATATCGCCTTGCCGCGATCACTGTCCATTGGCGTCCATGCCATCGTCATTCCGTGGATATTGTTCACGCTGGTCATCTACGGCATGATCCTGTTCGGAGGCTTTGTCCGCACATGGGGCCTCGACAACACCCTGACCTTCGAGCACTACCAGCGCGCTTTCTCTTTCAGCTTTGAGAACGGCGCTATCGCCTGGACTGGCGTCGCCTGGAACTCATTCTGGACAACCATAAAGATCGCGTTGATTTCGGCACCGCTTACAGCGGCGGTCGGGTTGCTGACGGCTTACCTGATCGTCAGGCAGCGGTTTGTCGGACGAAATGTATTCGAGTTCGCGCTGATGATGAGTTTTGCCATCCCAGGCACTGTCATCGGTATCAGCTACATCATGGCTTTCAATCTCCCGCCGCTTGAAATGACCGGCACGGCGCTGATCCTCATAGCCTGCTTTGTCTTCCGTAACATGCCGGTCGGCGTGCGCGGCGGCGTGGCGGCGATGAGCCAGCTCGACAAGAGTCTGGATGAGGCGTCGCTGACCTTGCGGGCAACAAGCTTTCGCACAATCCGCAAGGTCATCCTGCCCTTGCTTCGTCCGGCGATCGTTGCTGCGCTGGTCTATTCGTTCGTCCGCGCCATCACATCGATCAGCGCTGTCATATTCCTTGTCAGCGCCGAGTATAATATGGCGACTTCCTACATTGTCGGGCTCGTCGAGAACGGCGAATACGGCGTTGCCGTCGCGTACTCATCAATGCTCATCGTTGTCATGATCGTTATCATTACATGTTTCCAGCTGCTGGTGGGTGAACGGAGATTGCGCCGCGAGAATCGCGTTGCAACGGCCTTTATTCCGTCTGCCGCACCACAAGAGAAGGCCGCATCATGACCACCGCACAACACACCGGCTCTGTTGTTTTCACCAATGTCAAAAAGCAGTTCGGCACGTTCACGGCCATCCACGATCTGTCTCTGCACATCGAACCTGGCACACTTGTAACGCTGCTGGGCCCATCAGGCTGTGGCAAGACGACGACCCTGCGCATGCTCGCCGGGCTCGAGCATCCAACTGCAGGACGCATTCTCATCGGCGGCAAGGATGTCACCATGCTTCCCGCCAACGAACGCGATGTCTCAATGGTGTTCCAGTCCTACGCACTGTTCCCGCATATGTCAGTGCTGGAAAACGTCGCTTATGGACTTGAATCATCGAAGATGAAAAAGAATGAAGCGCGGGAACGGGCGGAAGAGGGCCTGAAGCAGGTCGGTCTTGCCGGGTACGGCCAGAGGCTGCCTGCTGAACTCTCCGGCGGGCAGCAGCAGCGCGTTGCGGTCGCCAGAGCTCTGGTGCTCGAGCCGCAGGTGCTCTTGCTGGATGAACCCCTTTCCAATCTCGATGCGCGCCTGCGGCGCCGTGTGCGCACGGAAATCCGCGAACTACAGCAGCGTCTAGGGTTTACCGCAGTCTATGTCACCCATGACCAGGAAGAGGCGCTTGCGGTATCGGACAGGATCATTGTCATGCAGGACGGCGCTGTTGCTCAGCAGRGTTCGCCACGCGAGCTTTACGAAGCTCCCGCATCGTCATTCATCGCCGACTTCATCGGCGAGGCGAACGTCCTGCCTTGCGAGGTCCTGCGTAGCGATGGGGGGCAGGCGATCATTCGAGTCGGCAAGCTGGAACATTCCGTGCCAGGCCGGAGCGCCCGCCCGGGACCGGCGAGGATCGCTGTCAGACCCAATGCCATTACGCTCGAGGCGGCAGAGAGTGGGGCGTTTCCCGGTAGCATCAGGCATGCTGCCTATCTCGGGGATCATGTGGAATACGAAGTCGAAACCGAGGCAGGCACCCTGTTCGTCGTGGATCCAGCCGTCGATAGAAGCCTTGCACCGGCGACCAATGTCAGCATCGGCTTTCACCATCGCGGCATTGCCATCATCAACAATTGAAATCTGCATTCATATCTAAGGAAAGAACATGACATCCGATGTCACCGTTGATCTTCAGGATCGCTTTGCCCTGGCCCAGAAGATGGCGATTGAGGCCGGAGCCGTGGCTCTTGCGCATTTCAACGCGCGCGAAAGGCTGGTTATTGAAACAAAGGCGGATCCACACGACGTCGTTTCGATTGCCGACCGCGAAGTTGAAGATCTTATTCGGACCCGGATTGCCGCAGCTTTTCCGGCCGATGCGATCCTTGGCGAGGAGTACGGTGTCAGCTCGGGCACATCCGATTACACCTGGGTCGTCGATCCGATCGACGGTACGAGCCCATTCGTCAATGGCATGCCAACGTGGTGCATTTCAATTGCTGCCATGCATGGGGAGGAAATAGCCATCGGTGTTATTTACGTGCCGTGCAATGACGAGCTCTACGCTTCCGCCGCCGGGATGGGAGCGACATTGAACGGTAAAATCCTAAAACTCGATGGAAGTCGAACAATCCGTAACGCCGTGACTGGTATTGGCGCCAACAATCACGTGACGCCAGCGGTCGTCGCATCGATTGTCGAAAAACTGCTCGGCGCGGGGGGCAACTTCATTCGTAACGGCTCGGGTGCCCTGATGCTTGCCTATGTCGCTGCGGGTCGCCTTGTTGGCTATTACGAGCCTTATATGCATGCCTGGGATTGTATGGCGGGCTATTGTCTCGTCAAGGAAGCCGGCGGTTGGCATCTTCCATTCCCCGTCAAAGGTGATGGCCTCACAAAAGGCTCACCTGTGCTTGCAGCTGCCGCAGGTGCCGTTGACGATCTGCGGACAATCGCGGGGCTTTAGGTTTCGCATCGTTCATCCGGCATCCGGCGCCATGTAGTGTGACCCATGCGCACCGGTGGTGGCAGCGGCGGCGTCGCCGGAGAAGCCGAACATGATTGTCGTCAGCCCGCGTGGCCGCGATCGCATATGCCCTATCTCATGAGTTCATTCTGGAGTTTGCGCGGCGCTTTCTCCGCCCGTTGACTGAGGATAAGGTGGTGCCTTCAAGGCAGCTGGCATTGCCAGTATCTGAAACCGACAAGAACAAGGTATAGTCGCAGGAGCGGGCTTCCATGAATTTTGACTACTCCAAGGAGTTTGAAGGCAAGGTGCACTCGTAACCGGCACCTCGGGTATTGCGCGTGGTGTGGCGTTCAGGCTTGCACGGGCGGGKGGAACCGTGGTTGCGCTCGGCATCGATCCGGCCGCGAATAGTGAAATGTCGAAGCTTGCCGCGGATGAGCAATTGCAGCTTTCGGTAAGCACCGCCGATGTTGCCCATGCGGATCAGATTGGCGCCGCGATTGACAAGCTCGAGAGGAAGTTTGGGGGTCTGGACATCATCGTCAATTCAGCGGCGATCCACCCCTATGGAACTGTCGTGACCACCGATACGGCAACGTTTTTGCGTTGTCTTGCCGTCAATGTTGGATCGATTCAATTGACCGCGCATTTCGGCATACCGCTGATGGAGAAGCGCAAGGGCGGCTCGATCGTCAATGTCGCATCGGTGCAAGGCCATGCCTGCCAGCAAAATGTCGCCGCGTATGTGGCTTCCAAAGGCGCTATTCATGCACTGACACGCGCTATGGCCATTGATCACGCGAGCGGCCTGATCCGCGTGAACTCGGTCAGCCCTGGCTCGGTCCGCACACCCCTGCTGACCCAGGCAGCTCTCATCTTCGACGGGCCGGATGCGGACGTCGAAAGCGTGTTCCGTCGTTTTGGCGCTGCACACCCGATCGGCCGCATCGGTGAAGTCGACGAGGTGGCCGAACTTGTCGCCTACCTGGCGTCGGATCGTTCGAAGTTCTGCACGGGCGGCGACTTTCTGATTGATGGCGGCCTCAAAGCGGGCCTGGGGGTGAAATAGCGTTGACGCGGGGTGCCAATAGCAGGTCTCGCTTGATCGGGAGTCTACGGTCAAAACGCAACTTCAAATTTGGTTCATGGAGTTATGGCATAAGTGCCCGCAGAGTTGCATGATACGCGCCGTGGCGGCGCGGCGCGAACGACTATCAGAGGGGCTGAAATGAACGATCCAAAGCATGAGGCGGCAAACCAGGATTGGCTTGAAGCCGAACTCGCCGATACACTCGATGAGGATTATGAGCTCGAACTTTCCGAGCCGGCACTGTCCGACGAGATTCGCAAAATCTACCGCAAGACTCATCCACCAACCATCCCGCGTATCGAGTATTTTCGGGCCTTGCTTTCGCTGCAGGCAGAGTTGATCAAACTGCAGGACTGGGTCGCCTATCACAAAGAGAAGGTCGTTGTCGTATTTGAGGGACGCGACTCTGCCGGCAAGGGGGGTGTCATCAAGCGCATTACCCAGCGGCTCAACCCGCGTACGGCGCGCGTAGTTGCGCTGCCAGCGCCTTCAGATCGGGAAAAATCCCAGTGGTACTTCCAGCGTTACGTGCCGCATTTGCCCGCCGGCGGCGAAATCGTACTGTTCGATCGTTCCTGGTACAATCGTTCCGGCGTCGAACGCGTGATGGGATTCGCCGATGAAGACCAGGTTCAGCAATTCTTCCACGATGTGCCGGAATTCGAACGCATGCTTGTCCGATCCGGCATCAGGGTTATCAAGTACTGGTTCTCCATAACTGATGAGGAGCAACAGTTACGCTTCCTCATGCGCATTCATGACCCGCTGAAGCAGTGGAAACTTTCTCCCATGGATCTGCAATCGCGCGTGCGCTGGGAAAATTACACCAAAGCCAAGGAAGAAACCTTCGCCCGCACCAACATACCCGAAGCGCCTTGGTATATCGTTGAAGGCAATGACAAGAAGCGTGCCCGTCTCAACTGCATTGCGCACCTTCTTTCACAGGTTCCCTACGAGCCCGTACCACACGAGGAGATCACCTTGCCTAATCGCGTGTTCAACCCGGACTATGAACGTAAGGTGTTGCCGCCCGAACTTTACGTTCCGTCAAAATACTAAATTGATGTAATCCCGGCTGCGCGTTGGTCTGTGATATCTTCTCCATTGCCTTCCCAGAGCGATCACTGAGAGGGCAATCGTTTTGATCATCTTCAAACGCTGGGGGGATAGCCACAATGGATGAACACGAGATCGATGCGGTCAGGGCCCTGCTGCAGTCCCATCCGCGACCCGCGAGCCTTGCCGAGCGTCGCCAGCGCCTCGATCTCGTGGCAGCCGACGATCCAATCGCCCCCGATATCCAGTTCAAGCATCAAATGGTCGGTACGATTGAGGCTGAATGGTCGCTGGCGCCGGGAAGCGACAGCACCAAGACGCTGCTGTTTTTTCACGGCGGCGGCTATTGCTCCGGATCGATCCAAAGTCATCGCAGGATGGTCGCCGAAACAGGTCGCGCCGCGCGCGTGCGCACGCTTGCACTCGGTTACAGGCTGGCGCCCGAGAACCCCTTTCCGGCTGCGTTGGACGATGCGCTTGCCGCTTTCGAGTTCCTGATCGCACAAGGCGTTCCCGCGGCGTCGATTGCGATCGGCGGCGACAGTGCTGGGGGCGGGCTGACGCTGGCGACCATGATACGTCTGCGTGACGCTGGCAGACCGCTGCCCGGCTGCGCATGGTTGGTATCGCCATGGGTCGATCTCGAAATGACCGGTGCGAGTATGGACGAGAAGGCCGCTGTCGATCCGCTGATTCACCGTGACTATCTCGAAGAGCTCGCGGGCGCCTATCTTGGTGAGACCAGCGCTCGCGAGCCGCTCGTTTCGCCGCTCCATGCTGATCTTGCGGGACTCCCGCCGATCCTCATTCAGGTTGGTTCGGCCGAGACACTTCTCGACGATGCAGCGCGAATCGCGCGTTGGCTTGGCGCTGCCGAAGTGGCGACGAACCTCGAGATCTGGCCGCACATGATCCACGCCTGGCCTCTGTGGGCGGCACGGCTGGCTTCGGGGCGAGAGGCGATCGCCTCGGCGGGCGCGTTCATAAACAGACACCTCGCGACTTAAGCGGCGAAACCGCCAGTCGAAGCGCGCCCGCCACCTGTGCAGGTCTAAGAAATTGTGGCATAGATGAGCGATGGCGATAAGTCTCTTGGCAGTCCACAACAGCGGCGGCGAGACGGAGCAGGCAGCGGGCAATTCGCTGGCCGTTGGCTACACCGTGGCTGTGCTGTGCTGGCTGCTGTCCGCCGGCGTCTATATCTCAGCAAAATGGGTCTCTCCCGAAATGCCGCCATGGGCGTTGTGCTTCTGGCGCGTCCTCATTGCGTGGGCGATCCTGCTGCCGATCGTGCGCGGTCATTTCGGCTCCATGGCTGCGCTCGTGCGGGCGCGCCCGCTGGAGCTGATTCTCGTCGGCGGCATCGGGCTCGCGATATGTCAGGGCATGGTCTTTATGGGGCTCGAGAAAGCCGACGCCACCACGGCCGGCATCATCATGGCCCTGATCCCGATCATCACAATGATCCTCGCCCGTTTGATCCTGGGTGAGCCGATGGGGAGATGGCAGGCGATCGGATCGATCGTCGCCTTCGTCGGGATCGTGGTCATCATTGTCAAAGGCAGCCCCGCGGCGCTGATGCGTCTCGACGTGAATCCCGGCGAACTGTGGCTCGTCGCCGGTGCTTTCTGTTTCGGCCTCTATGCGGTTCTGCTCCGCCGCGCGAAATTCGATCAAGAGCGTCTTCCGCTTCTGGTGCTGCTGCTCGGGGCTGCTGCGCTGACAGCGCTCCCCTTCTACCTTTGGGAACTTGCTTCCGATGAACGCTCGGCCCTCGACAGCAACGGGCTTCTAGCCCTGGCCTATGTGGCAGTCCCCGGCGGAGCGCTGATGTATTACCTCTTCAATTGGAGTGTCGAAGCGTTGGGGGCAGGTCGGGCGGGCGTGCTTCTCTACATCCAAACGATATTCGTCGCCATACTCGCCTATTTTATCCTTGGCGAGCGCCTGCAAACCTATCATCTCGAAGGCGCTGCGCTGATAGTCGTCGGCGTGCTTTTTGTCATCCTGTTCAAGCCTCGGACCAAACCTGCGGCGACCAAATCCCTCTAAGTTGAACTGATTGTGAATGGGCTCAATCCATTTGGCGTTTATGCTGGGTCGCGATTCCAAATGAAATGGGGCGGAGCCCTGTGTGATGAATCTCATCGTTCGGACTGCGAGAAGTGCCATTCTGGGCCTGCTTGCCCTCGGCGCCATCGTCTTCGGATCGGCCGGGACGCTCGACTACTGGCAGGGCTGGGCCTTCATTGTCGTCTTTACACTCTCGACAAACTTGATTGGCATCTATCTTGCAATCAAGGATCCGGCTCTGCTGGAGCGCCGCCTGAAGGCCGGGCCTGGCGCTGAAACACGTCCATTGCAAAAGGCACTGATAACGGTTGCCTTTGCCGGTGCCATTGCCTTCCCGGCTGTCTCTGCGCTTGACTATCGGTTCGGCTGGTCACACGTGCCGACTCCAGTCTCGGTGCTGGGAAACGCCCTGGTGGCGCTGGGCCTGATGATCGATCTTCGGGTCTTCCGCGAGAACAGCTATGGCGCTTCGACGATCGAAAAGATGGAGGATCAAAAGGTCATCTCCACCGGACCATATGCATGGGTCAGGCACCCGATGTATGTCGGGGTGCTCGTCCTCGTTGTTGGGACACCGCTCGCCTTGGGTTCGTATTGGGGCCTGTTGTTCCTGCTGCTCAATGTGCCGATCCTGATATTGCGCATCCTCGACGAGGAAGAGATGTTGCAACAGGAGCTGGAAGGCTATCCGGACTATATGCAAAAAGTACGATACAGGCTTGTACCGGGTCTGTGGTGAGCGAGCCTGCAACGCCGGCCGCTCATGACCCTAGATAGACTTGACCTCGCCGCCGTCCATACGGAGTGTCGAACCAGTCATCCACCGGGCGCCAGGCGAGACAAGAAAAGCCATCAGCTCCGCGATCTCTTCCGGTTCGCCATAACGGGCGATGCCTGCGTCCTGCGGGAATTTTGCGGTTGCTGCCTCTACACTTATGCCGTGGATCGACGCCCAATGTTCGAGATAGGATCGCCGCCGGCCTGTCATCACTGGGCCCGGAAGAACGCTGTTCACCTGAACGCCGTCTGTGATCCCGCGGTCCGAAAATGCCTTTGCCAGTGCCACGATGGCAGCGTTGATCGTGCCGACTGCGGCATAGGGTGCTTTTGGAAAAAGCGCGGAATTGCCTGACATCAGCACCACCGAACCTTTGGCCTCCTTCAAAGTCGGCCAAGCGGCGATCGTTAGCCGGCGCGCCCCGTGAAGCTTGAGGGCCAGACCACCGTCCCATTGTTCATCGGTCATTTCAAAGAGATCGATCTGCGGCACCGCGCCGGCAATATTCAGCAGGGCATCGATGCGGCCATAGGTCGAGAGTGTCTGGTCGACGACCACCCTTGCTGCGTCCGGTTGTGCCAGATCGAGGTCAAGCACGAGAGCGTCGGCACCCGCCGCTCTCACCATTTCCGCAGTGGCCTCGAGCTTGGCCCGATTGCGTGACACAAGCACGATCGAGGAGAAATCGCGGGCAAGCCGGATCGCTGTGGAATGACCGATCCCCTGGCTCGCGCCGGTAACGACTGCAACAGACTTTTGCATGCCAAAATCTCCAACGATTCAAGAGCGAGAAAGGAATTCGCGAATGGCTGCGGCGATTTCCCCGGCATGCGTTTCGAGCGCGAAATGTCCGGTGTCGAAGAACCTTACATCGGCATCGAGGATATCGCGTTTGAACGCTTCGGCGCCCGGTGGCAGGAAGAACGGATCGTTCTTGCCCCATACCGCAAGAAATGGCGGCTTGTGCGTGCGGAAATAGCTCTGGAAGGCTGGATAGAGGGCAACGTTGCTTTTGTAATCGCCGAAGAGGTCGAGCTGTATGTCGGCGGCACCCGGACGGGCAAGATAGAAATTATCGAGYGACTGACCATCTGGCGACACCATTGCCACATCGCTGACGCCGTGGGTATATTGCCAACGGGTCGTTTCGGGGGTGAGCATAGCGCGCAACGCATCGCGATTTTCCTTCGAAGAATTTTGCCAATAGGCGCGGATCGGATTCCACCCGTCGCTCAAGCCCTCTTCATAGGCGTTGCCGTTTTGCGAGATGATCGCGGTGATGCGCTCGGGATGCCRCATCGCCAGTCGAAAGCCCGTTGGTGCACCATAGTCGAAAACATAGACCGCAAAGCGCTCGAGACGAAGGACCTCCGTAAAGCGTTCGATTACGCCGGCAATATTGTCAAAGGTGTACGTGAATTTGTCGCGTGAAGGCATATCCGATTGACCAAAGCCCGGGAGATCTGGAGCGATGACGCGAAACCGGTCGCTGAGGAGCGGGATCAGATCGCGAAACATATGCCCTGCACTCGGGAAACCGTGCAGCAGCAGCAGGATTGGCGCGTCCGCAGGGCCAGCTTCTCGATAGAAGACGTTGAAGCCGTCGACATTGGCGGTGAGATATTTGGTGGTGGTCATTGGAGTTCTCCTGTCTCTGTGCCGTAACCGTTTTGCCACTTGCATGACGGTTATGACTCATTGATTGGTAACCGGTCAAGATGGTATTGGCAGGTTACTGCGTATTTGGACTGTCCCCCTTTCGACTAATCGACAGGGATGTCGTGAAACCAGGATTTCAGGCAACCCGTCCACTGATAGCCTCCGGTCTTACGTAGAGAACCAGGGCGGCGCAGATCAGCCCAAAACCCAGCAGGGGAACGAACGGCGATACCAGGGCTGCCAGCGCAAAGATTCCGAGCGCAGCAAACGTCCGGCGGCGAGCGAGCCGGCGCGCCTGGTCAGGCATCATGGTCGAATCCGCCTGTGCCAATGCTTCCCGTTCGAAGGCCAGATAGGCCAGTTCAACCAGGACAAAAATGGCTGCGTAGATGGTCATTGGCGCCGCCGCCAGATGGGAACGCGCCATCCATGCAGTCGCAAATGGGAGCAGCGATACGACAAAGAGGTGCGCGAAGTTGAGCCAGATCAGTCGGGGTGTTGCATGCCGCACAAAGCGCAGGAGGTGGTGGTGGTTTACCCAGATGATCGCGATGAAAAGGTAACTTACGGCGTACCCTATGGCCGTGGGCCAAAGCGGCAGCAAAGCTTCAAAGCTTGAATCTTCTGGAGCTTCCAACTCCAGAACCATAATTGTGATGATAACCGCAATCACCGCGTCCGAGAAAGCCGCTAACCGATCCGCTGTTGTTCGTTGCTCTTCCATCTTCGATCTCCCCCGATAAAAATTAACATCAGGCCGCGGCGCGGATTGCGTCTTCAATGATGTCGACGACAACGGAAGGCGCTGTGACACTTGGCGTATGATCCACGGAGTGCACCCTCACGTGGGCCTTCATGCGCTCTGCCATGAAGCGCTGCGTGCCAGCGACGATCATATGATCATTTTCAGCCAGCAGATACCAGCTTGGCAGGCTGCGCCATGCAGGAACGCCGACAGGCACCGTGATGCAGGCAATGGCAATCGGACGCTGAACAGCGGCCAGCATGCCCTGCATTTCGGGATCGGCGTTCGGGGCGAAAGCATTTGCAACGGCGTCGTCTGGAAGCCAGATCAAAGAGTTCTCATCCGGTCCAAGCCTTGGCGCTTGCGGATGCGGCTCGGCACGATAAAAGACGTCGGCCACCGTTTCTCCTTCATCGGGAGCAAGTGCAGACACGTAGACCAGTGACTTTACTTTTTCGGAGTGCGTCTCGCCAATCACCGCACCGGCATAGGCATGACCGACGAGCACCACTGGAGCGTCAATCCGCGCGAGGGTTCGGCTAACTGCCGCTACGTCGTCAGCCAGAGAGGTCAAGGGCAATGGCGCGGCCACCACCTTGACACCATGCGACTTGAGAGAAGCAATCACGCTTGCCCAGCTCAATCCATCAGCCCATGCACCGTGTACAAGCACGACTGTCGTGTCTTTGAAATCCATCGTCTCACTCCTTGATGTGCGTTAAGTAACCGCATTGTCGTTTGTTTGGAGGTTACCCAAGAAAAACATAACTTGTCAACGTGCCTCAGAGTGGTTACATCACTCAAAGCCGAATCACGCATAGCGGAGAAGGAACAACACATGGGGCACGCGTACCCGCCTGCAATTTTTGTTGCCGATAGTCCCGGACTTGATTTTTTGAATTCGGTTGCAACGCCGGTGGATTCGGTCGTGGACTGGATCGGCGGCGGCGATGGTCTTGTTGATTGGCTTTCACAAGCCAATCTCGTGCCGGAGACGGTGCTTGCCGCCATCAAGGAAAGCGCGATGCCGGGCGAACTGGACAAGGTTGCCGATCAGGCACGAAGCCTCCGCGAATGGTTTCGAGGCTTTGTCCGTGAGCATAAGGGAACTGCTTTGTCGGCGAACCGCCTGAAGGAGCTGGAGCCGCTCAACAAGCTTCTTCAGAGAGACGAGGCTTTTACCGAGATTGTTGCAGTGGAGAAAGGCGGGCTCAAGACAATGATGTCGCGCCGTTGGCGCTCACCTGAATCGCTGCTTTTGCCAATCGGGGAGTCGTTGGCCAAGTTTGTCTGTGAGGAAGATTTTTCAGATGTGAAGGCCTGCGAGGGCCAGGCGTGCACTCTCATGTTCGTTGATCACACACGACGCAAATCGCGTCGGTGGTGCAGCATGGCGCTCTGCGGAAACAGGGCAAAACAGGCGGCGCATCGGACACGTTCAAAAAACATGGGACTATCAGTGAACGTCCAATAGGACGGGGCACCTGCTAGGGGTGCGCATCCGGTTCCTGCGCTGCTATCTGCAGCCAATTGACGAAGAGGCTGGCAGCTTCATTGTTATGTTGCCTCGTCGGGACCACGACGAAATAAGCCCCTCTGGGTTTGATCGCGGCGTCAGTCAGGCGAACCAGTCGTCCCTGCTGCAACAGGTCTTCCACGAGATGTGTCCAGCCCAGTACGATCCCCTGACCGTTGAGTGCGGCATAGATCGCTTCGGTGTAAAAACTGCAACGCAATCCCAGCGTCTTCTTGGGAACCACGATGGAAAATGACGAAAGCCACTCATTCCAGCCTGTCCACGTTGGATCGTCGGTTTCGTTGGAAATGAGGGAGTAGGAGGTCAAGTCCGCCGGAGTTTTGATGCGCCCGTCTGCCCCGGCATATCCCGGGCTGCAGACCGGGAAGACTTCGTCCTCGAACAGCAATTCCGCATGACCATCCGGCCACATGCCATTGCCGAATCTGATCGCAACGTCCACCTCGCCCAGTCGGAGGTTCGGCATGTTGTCCTGAGAGAGGATGCGGAGGTTGGTGTAGGGATATTGGCGCGAGAACTCTGAAATCCTGGGCATCAACCAGAAATGCGAGAATGCAACTGTCGCAGAGATCGTCAGCTCATCGCTGGAAGCGTCCTTGCGAAGGTCGGTAACGGCTTCCACGATGAGGTTGAACGCCTCGCTGGTGGCCGTCGAAAGCGCTTTGCCCTTGTCAGTCAAAACCACCTTGCGGTGCAGCCGCGTAAAAAGGGGAAAGCCAAAGTCCTTCTCAAGAAGATGTATCTGGCGGCTGACCGCAGCTTGGGTAACGCCGAGTTCTTCTGCGGCCCTCGTAAAGCTCGACAGCCGTGACGCCGCTTCGAATACGGTAAGTGCCGTCAATGGTGGCAGCTGTTTCCTCAAGCTTTGCACAATTCACTCCGATTTCGCTGACGGCGATCAGAGTTTCCCATTACTTCAGGTAATGTCAATGGCGCACATTTGTGCAGTTGAAATATCTCAATTTGCTGCGATTCTAGACACGATTGATCCATAAGGAAACATTATGCTCAATACGTTCCCGTCGCCGATCTCCTCTTTGCTCGACGCGCGTATCGACGGGCACTCTCTTCCCGCGGGGCTGTACACCCGCGAGGATGTCTTCCAGGCGGATCTGGACGTGTTCTTTTCCAGGCACTGGATACATGTTGGCCTCGAGTGCGATGTTCAGGAAGCCGGTGATGCCGTGGTCATCGACATCGGATCGACAAGCCTGATCCTGCTGAGGGATGACGACAACGAAATCCGCGTGGTCCGCAACGTTTGCCGTCATCGTGGCGCGCGACTGCTGGACGCCGGATCAACAGTCATTTCCAAGCTGGTGTGCCCCTACCACCAGTGGACCTACGAGCTTTCGGGTGAACTCAGTTATGCGCCGCATATGGGCAAGGACTTCGACAAAAGCTGCCGAAGCCTCAAGGCGGTCAATTTCAAGTCGATCGGCGGCCTGATCTATGTCTGTCTTTCCGACAATCCTCCGGAAGATATCAAGCGGCTGGAGGAGGTCATGGCCGGGCGGCTGGCGCCCTATGATATCCGGAACGCCAAGGTCGCACACCAGCTGGATGTTATCGAGAAGGGCAACTGGAAGCTCACCATGGAGAATAATCGGGAGTGCTATCACTGCTCGGCCAACCATCCGGAGCTGTGTGTTTCGTTCGTCGATCTTGACTTCGGATATGATCCCGACAGCCTCAGCCCGGAGGATCGGGAAGAGGCGGAAGTGCATTTCGCCATGTACAGCGAGCGTACGAAAGACTGGGAGGCAGACGGATTTCCATCATCTACGGTTGAACAGGTGCGGAACTGTGAAACCAATTTCCGCACCCAGCGCCTGATTATCGCCGGGGCGGGCGAGTCCCAGACGGAGGACTCGACTGCCGCCTCGTCGAAGCTTCTTGGGACAATGACCCGCAAGGATCTCGGCGACACGCATCTTTGGGGACACAGCAGCTGGTGTCACTTCATGGGCGACCATGCCGTGATCTCCATCGCGATCCCGCTCTCTGCCGACACGACCCTCATCCGGACGAAATGGCTTGTTCACAAGGACGCGATCGAGGGCGTCGACTACGATCTCGCCAAACTGACCCACGTATGGACCGAGACGACCAATCAGGACGCGGAGCTCGTTGCGCGCGCCCAGGCGGGCGTTCAGGACCCGGGCTATGAGCCTGGCCCTTATTCCAGGTTTACCGAAGTTGCTCTCGATGACTTCGCGAGCTGGTACATTGAACGGATGCGCGCCCATGGCTACTGATCTCCTCCTCAAGGCCTTGAGCCCGGCAAGCGGCGGACACTGGGACCCGGAGACCGACGACGAACTCGTTTGCATCGACGTCCATGACGAAACGCATGACGTGAAAAGTTTCACGTTCGTGTCGCCCGAGCGGAAACAATTCGAGTTCAGCGCCGGGCAATATTTCAAATTCGAGCTCGGCCTCGACAACGAAGACGACGGGCGCTGCTACAGCGTCTCATCGTCTCCACTTCGCAAGAACGCCATTACAGTCACGGTGAAGCGTGTACAGGGTGGAAAGGTCTCGAACTGGCTGCACGACAATCTGATCCCGAACACGACCGTCCGCGTGTCGGGGCCACTCGGCCGTTTCATCCGGCCCACGGCGAAGAAGTACCTTTTCCTGTCGGGTGGGTCCGGGATCACGCCACTCATGTCGATGGCAAGGGAGCTTGCTGACACGGCGGAGACGACCGATGTCATATTTCTGCACGCGGGGAGAAGTCCAAGAGACCTTATCTTCCGGGAAGAGATTGCAAACATCGCTCGACGTGTCAAAGGTTTCAGAATTCTGCTGCTTCCCGAAGACATCGGAACCGAACGAGGTTGGCCGGGCATTTCAGGCCGGATATCCAAGGAATTCCTTTCTCTCGCAGCGCCCGATATCGCCGACCGCGTCGTCATGTGCTGCGGACCCGCACCATTCATGGCAGCCGCGAGACAAATCAGCGCCGAACTGGGTGTTCCCGAATCCAATTACCTTGAAGAGAGCTTCGACGCCGTTGTCATTGAAGAAGATGCAGCGCCGGCTGGCGCGGCCGTCGAAATGAAATCGTTCAGCGTACAGTTTTCGAAGCAGGGGAAGTCTATCGAAGTCCGCGCTGATCAGACCGTTCTCTCCTGCGCCAAAAAATCCGGTGCCAGGATTCCATCCTCATGTGCCAGCGGTATCTGCGGGACCTGCAAGTCCAAGCTGTTGAGCGGTGCCGTCGACATGAAACATGACGGAGGGATAAGGCAGAGAGAGATCGATGCCGGTTTCTTCCTGCCGTGCTGTTCCAGACCGCTTAGCGATCTCGTCATCGAACGCTAGCCGCTCCAAACGAGATGTCTTTCAGCGAATTTTCAGCGGGCGAAAATCCTCATGGAACAACTGTCATATTGAAACGTTAGGTTGCGCTATGACCACACCGTTTCCCTCCGTGACCATCGAAATCCAGCCTGCCGGGAAGTCCCGGAACATCGCGTCTGTCCCGGAGGCGGCCGAAGTCCTGTTGATGGACTGGCCAATCCATGACGGCGTCAAACTGAAGGCGGCAAGGCAGAAATGTCTCGATGCGCTCGATGGTAAGGTAACGATTACCGAGTGCCGCTCGGCCTTTATCGAAGCGGCCAAAGAAGCTCGCATATTCGTCGATTATCCGGCGAAGAGACTTTAGGTCACGTATCAAAGTTGCGCTTGAGAACGCCTGAGAACATCGGGTTACTGGCTATGTTGTCGGCGATTTCGGTCAGCTTCGGAAAAGATTGCGTGAATTCTTTCCTTCCCGGGCGCCAGTTGCGCATGACTGCAATATAGAGGTCGATCGCACAGAAATCATTGCCGAGGAAACAAGGCGTATCGGCGACATCCTCCACGTGGCCCCACAATGTCTTGCGATATTGATCGACAGTCCGCTTGTAGTCGTCATGCGCATCTTTCGGCAATTGCCAGCGAGCCGGATCATCGCTGAAGTTCGCCGTCGGGTAGATTTCGCTGACGATGTAAATGAGCCATCGCAGGAACGCCGGCCGTTGTCGGTCGCTGGTTGCAGGCGCGAGTTGTGCATCAGGAAATGCATCGGCCAGATGAAGAATAATCGCTGCGCTTTCCGTCATGACATCGCCGCCCGGCATGATCAGCGTCGGAA